>JAYFPV010000100.1:0-10341 GCA_034927465.1 Lawsonibacter sp. | reverse complement strand
CTGATCGGACAGCGTGCCGCGGCGCGCGGACCCGCCGGTGTGCATCGCAACCACGGTCATCCCCAACTCTTTTGCCTTGGCCAGTAAGTCTTCCGAACGCTTCAGTTCCTGTTCAGCATCAATGCCTGCGGCCCCCAGGCCCTTGGATGAGCCGCCTACCGCCACGATCAGTGTCTTATACTGATCCGTCAGCTCATCTGCGGTCAGGGTTGCATTGGTGTATACCGTCAGACCAGCTTTACTGCACAGGGTGTCTACAATATCCACATCAGCGCTTTGGCCGATGCTGGTCAGCACGATGGGAGTCTGGCACATACCGGCGGTAATTTCAGGCAAATCTGCACTGGAGACGCTCGCCGCCGCCGTCGAGGCGGATGATGTAGAAGAGGAGGACCCACAGGCAGTCATGGTACTGAGAATCAAAAGGGAACTCAGTACTAACACTATCAGCTTTTTCATAATTGCTACTCCTTATTTTGATGGGCCAGCCGTTTTTCCTGGAAGAACGCAGGGGCTTCCTCGAAATCCGTCCGGCCCAATTTTCCATCCTACCGCACGGGATACTTAGTACCCGACTGCCGCACCGTCCGCGAACGAATCCGCCGCGCCGTGCAGCATGCCGTCTTTGCCATATAAAACCGCCTGAACATAGCCAAATTCATCATTCCCGATACTTTCGGTCTGATAGCCTGTCGCTTCCAACTGTTTGACAACGTCCGCGCTCAAATCGTCTTGATACTCCAACACATTGGTCAGGTCATCGATAATTCGGGGCTGATCCACAGCCTCCTGCATATCCATGTCGAAGTCGATTACATCGCTGATTACCTGCGCAACCTGCGGGAAAATGGAGGAACCACCCGGACATCCTAAAACCATGAACGGGCTTCCGTCCTCATTCAAAACGATGGTAGGACTCATGGACGATAGCGGCTTCTTCCCGGCCGCTACGGAGTTTGGTCCGCCCGGCGTCGCGTCGAAATCGTTCATATGGTTGTTGAGGACGAACCCGTAACCGTCTACAAGAACGCGGCTGCCCCAGTAATCATTAAGAGACATGGTGATTGCCACCATATTACCAGCTTTGTCCGCCACGGAGAGGTGCTGCGTATCGTTTCCCTCAAACGCCCAAGGATCATCCGCTTCGTACTCCTGTGGCTTGTTCATATCAATTTTGGCAGCCAGCTTTGCCGCATATTCCTTACTGATCAAGCCCTCGACCGGGACATCCACATAGTTTGGATCCCCCATGTAAGCAGCACGGTCGGCATAGGCAATCTTTTCTGCCTCCGCCAAAAGTTGTACATGTTTTGCAGAATAGGGAGTCATGCTGCCGATATCAAAATTTTCCAGAATATTGAGAATCTGAATCAGATGCGTACCGCCGGAGGACGGCAAGGGGGAGGAAATTACCTGATAACCACGATAGGTGCCTGCGACGGGTTTCAGAACGTTAATATGATAATTTGACAGATCGTCCATCGTCATAACGCCGCCCGCTTCGTTGTTCGCCTTGACCAAGGCCTCGGCAAGTTCTCCTTTATAGAAGCCGTCGCTGCCCTTATCAATAATCAACTTCAGAGCTTTGGCCAGATTTGGGTTCATAATGGTATCACCCATATCCAGCGGCAGCTGATCATTGGTATATATAGCAGCAAGGCCTGGATTTTTCTTAATGCTGCTGTAGCCATAATCCAACGCCCATTTGGTCAGTGGATTGACAACATAGCCGTTCTGAGCCAGCTCAACGGCAGGACGCATCACCTGCTCACGGCTCATAGTTCCATACTGATCCAAAATATACAGCAGGCCGGCCACCGTGCCCGGGATTGCAGAAGACAGGCCTCCGTATGTGTAGGCGTCTTCGTTGACGGTACCGTCCGCGTTCATAAACATGTCCTCGTTTGCTGCCGCAGGTGCATATTCACGAAAGTCGATAAAAATATTACTGCCGTCTTCCAGATGTAACGTCATAAAACCGCCGCCGCCAATCCCGTTGGAAAACGGTTCGCAAACGCCCACCGCGAAAGCGGTCGCTACGGCAGCATCCACAGCGTTGCCACCGGCCTTCATAATTTCCACGCCAATTTTAGAGGCTTCGTACCGCGCGGAAGAAACAACGCCGTTCTGTCCGATGGCGCTGCGGTCGACATTGTCGATGGCAGTGCCGTCATCTGCCACCAGCCGGAATTCTTCTTCCGCCTGAGAGAGAGAAGCGGACGAGACGGAGGTACTGCTGGCAGCAGACTGATTCACCGAACCGCAACCGTTCAACAGCGTCAGAACCATAGCAGTCGCCAGCACAAGCGCTAACTTTTTTTTCATGTTTTTTCTCCTTTACAAACTCAGTTTTTGTGGTTATCCCTAAAGTAGCACCGCACAATTCCAAAGGCTCTGACACACCGTCTGCTGTTTCGTCAGAGAAAACAAAAAGCGCAGGGAATCCTAGATGTGGTTCCGAGCATATTTGTGATGTATGGCGGAACATCTGCAAGCGGCAGGGCGTTTAAGGCGTCCGCTGTGAATTGTGCCGGTGGTGCTCTAAGTCAGCCAGCATTGGGACAAGCATGGCAACCGCCAAACGGTCAACCAGATTGGAACCGAAACTGAGTCTGCTGAAGGGAAAGCAGTACTCATTCAGACAAGTGTCCAAGTACTTGCTCGGCAAACCATGGTAGGTGCCCAGCACTATTGCTCATTGCAAGGTGGACCCAATAAATTCCTGATGGTCCCTTTTCCAGGACTTTCTTCCCGGCTGACTCAAGGAGATAACCACTTTTCGAAATCACTGCACCCCTGATGCAATAATTGTACGAAAAGTGGAGGAGAAAAACAATTTACTCTCTTTTTTCTTTTTTTTCCTTTCAAAACAAGGGGATCTTTGGCCGCCCATATCCTGTCGGTACAGCAGTCGTGTTTCGTCTAGAACCTCCTCAAGCTGTTCGGAAGGCATAGCAGCAGCCCCCACATAACCGGTGACACTCTGACTGGCCAACCAGGCGGCCAACATTCTTCGGCCGTCGGGGCCGGTTCTGACAAACTCTGTCCCGCCCCCTTCGAAACCGTGCAAATCAATCAGTCCGGGCAGGACGTATCCTCCCTCCGCGTCAATGACCACCTCTTCCCTGCTGTTGTAATAGGGATGCGTGACTTGAGCCACAACACCTTCTTTGAAGATCAGGTCACGGCGCTGAAACACCGCGTTCTGTTCCAGTATTCTTCCGTTTGCATGCTGCATCTCTCATCCTACCCATTTAATTGCCGCTCAGGCAATAGCTTTGCCGGGGCCGGCCGATTTTTCCATAGCTGGTGCGCACCTCCACCTGTTTCTCCTTGATCAAATATTGCAGATAACGGTAAACCGTCTGGTACGCCAGTCCGGTTCCTTTGGCAATGGCGTCCGCTGTAAGGAATCCAGGGGTATCATAAAAATAGTCCCGGATCAGCTCCAGGGTTGGCTCTCCAATCCCTTTCGTCACAAAAGAGGATGTCTGGTGCACATTCTGTCTCAGTCCCGCAACCAAGCGCAAATGCAGGCAAATACGGCTGATCAGATCAGGTGCTTTGATGGGTTTCAGGGCAAAATCAGTGGCTCCGGCAGAGAGAAAATCATCGGCCACTTTCTGACTCTCATCAATAGTGAACACAATGATGGGCACATCCTGGCTCAGCGCCCGCAGCATTTGAACACCCAGAATTCCGTTTACGTCCGGCATATGATAGTCAATCAGTACCAGATCGGGATGGTATTCATGAAATAGGCGTAGCCCAGCCTTTACATCTTCTGCGCTCAAGGTCTCCCAGCCCTGTGTGGCAAACAGCGCCTTCAGCGAATAACGGATTTGCTTGTCGTCGTCAATTGACAAAATGATTACCTTGTCACGTTCCATCTTCTGCAAGCCCCTCCTCCGGCAATAGAATACTTACCTTTGTCCCGTACTCTGGTCGGCTTTCCATGCGAATTGTCCCATCGGAAGCGTCTACCACGCTTTTCACATAGGAAAGGCCCAGACCATGGCTTCCATGGGAAGAATAGCCCCGTTCCCACACCTTACTCAGCGTTTCAGCCGGGATGCCGCAGCCGTTGTCCTCCACCTTCAGACAAATCAGCGACGCACCCTGTACCTGGGTGGCCGACAGCGTCACGACGATGTGCCCGCCGGTCGGAGGCAGCGCGTTGTATGCATTGTTCAGAAGATTGACTACTGCCCGCGCAAAACGAATTCGATTCACCCGAATCAGTCGATCCGCCGCCTGGTTGTCCACCGTGACAAGCTCGGCGTAGGGCAGCACGCTCACCTGTGCCAACACCATTGCCATGACCTCTGAAGTGGACAACATGCTTTTGGTATCTTCGTACAGGATTTCGGAAATCATCCGGCTCATATTTTCCACCAACTTTTCAATGATGGACAAATACTCTCTCTCCGCTTCCTGTCCGGGGGCCGTAAAGGAGAACTGCATCACACCCACCAGGTTCTGAATAGAAGTCAGGGGAGATTTTAAGTCATGCACCAGATGCTGCATCTCCTGATATGTACGGTTCTCTTGTTCCTGCAGCGCGGCCTGAATCTTAATGCGCTCCTGCTCCTCCTTCAGTGCCGCAATTTCGTGCAGGTGATTCTCCTCACGCAGAGACAGCAGCATCATCAGCCCCATCAGCAAAAATAATACGAAAAACAAAAGACACATGCCATTCAGCAGATCCTCACAGCTCAGCACCAAGGCCGCCAGCTTGATGCTCTGGCTGGTTTCACCGCGTCCAAAGGGCAGCTTGGACAGTGCCGGCATAATGTCCAAAAATTGAAAGGCCGTGATAAACCCCATCTGCATCACGATTTTTCGGATGATGGGAACATAGGCATAATTTGCCGCCCACAACACCACCTGCAGCGTCACAAGGCTCAGGGCTGGAACTCCAAAGTCGTAATGGATGCCATGGATCCTCCAAATCATTCCATAGACCGCCACAATGAGTCCAACGGCCAACAGGGCGCTGGGCCAGCGTTTGGCTTGTCCGTGCCGATACAGCACCAACGATTCGCCCACAAAAAAAGCGCCCAGATAATGAGGAAAACACCGCAGGGCATTGAGCACAGCAAGCCGCAGGGCAGACACCAAAAGAAAGCTGTTATCCACCTCATGCAGCGCGGTATGCAAAGAAGAGGCCACTCCAAAGTCGTTAACATCCAGCACGCTGGGAAGCCCAATTCCTACGCAGACCAGAAAGATTCCTATGACGAACTTGCTCCGATGTTCCAGATGCACGGTGACAACAGGCTTATAGGCAGTCATGGGCAAGTCCTCCTTCTTGGACGACTGCAGCTGCCGTCCAAACAGTCTAATGGAAGCGGCAAGCGTTGTGGTCCTTGAATGGTTGCATCCGCTCTCTTCCACTCCTGATTGGTTTACAATTATAGCGCGAAAGTCCGCTTTGTGCAAACCGCAGTCCTCCTTCACAAGGAGCTGCTGTCTTTAGCATAAAAAAGCATGGCCGGCCCGTCAATTTACTCTCATTTTTCTCTCAGAGAAATTTCATTTTTTTATGATATAATAAGTATAATTTACGGGATGGTGACCGCCGTTCCAAAAGGGGGGCAATCCGCATGATTTGGCTGCTGACACTTCTGACCGCCGCCCTGTTGGGCGCCTGGATTGTGGAAAAGCAAATCCACGACCGGCAGCAGAAGGATTTTTTGGCCGTCATCCATGTGAATGGCATCCGTGGCAAGACATCCACCTGTCGTCTGTTGGATGCCGCGCTGCGCAGCCGCTACCGGGTCTTCACTAAGACCACCGGCACCGACCCGGCGTGGATTGGCGTGGACGGTCTGGAGCACCCCTTCCGCCGCTGGGGGCCGGCTAACATCAGAGAGCAGCTCCGAATTCTGCGCCTTGCGCACCGGCAGGGCGCTCAGATCGTGATTCTGGAGTGTATGGCCGTCCAGCCGCAGCTACAAAAGGTCTGTCAGGAACAGATCGTGCAGAGCCGTCTCACCGTCATTACCAACATACGCCGGGACCATATGTTCGAACTGGGGGAAACCCCGGAAGAGATTGCCGAGTCCTTTTCCGCCACGGTGCCCCGGAACGGGTTGGTGTACACAGCAGACCCTGAAACTGCACGGCTCATGGCCCCTTACTGTCACGCGCGGGACACCGAGCAAGTCCTCTGCGGCAAGGCCGGTACCAGCGCGGAAAACGCGCAAATCGCCCTGGCCGTGGCAGCGCGGCTGGGTGTGCCCAAAGAGCAGGCTCTGGACGGAATGGAGCGGTTTTACCGTCCGGATTTTGGCACGCAGCGGGAATACCCGCTGGATGAAACCCGACGGTTTCTCAATCTGTTCAGCGTCAACGATCCGGATTCCACCACGCTTGACCTGGAGGAGCAGCGCCGGGGCCGCCCGGTGGCATTCCTGTTCAACCACCGGTATGACCGGCCCGACCGTCTGCTGCTGTTTTGCCGTTTCTTTTTCAATCGTTATCCCCACGAGACAATTTATTGCACCGGCCGGGGAGCACACCTGCTGCGCCGGTTTCTCAAGGGTCGCGCCGGCGGCCCCATTGTCCCCTTGACGCGCTGGCAGGACTGCCTTGCAACGCTGCCGGAGGGAACTCTGCTTGTGGGGGTTGGGAG
The DNA here is from genome assembly GCA_034927465.1 of Lawsonibacter sp. GTDB lineage: Bacteria > Bacillota > Clostridia > Oscillospirales > Oscillospiraceae > Lawsonibacter. The sequence continues at coordinate 3,704 of JAYFPV010000100.1, read as the reverse complement.
CATTAAGGGTCAGGGTTTTCGCATGGTACAGACACTGGAGGAGGGCAAGAATTTTCTATGAACGAACTTGTGTTTTTCGGCATTCTTGCCGCCGTCGTGTTCACCGAGCTGACCGGACTCTCCCCCGGGGGATTGATCGTACCAGCCTACGTTGCACTTTACCTGTACTCCCCTGCCCGCGTTCTTTCCACGCTTTTGCTGTCCTTCGTCTGTCTGGGGGTGGTGCATTTGTGCTCCCGCTGGATGATCCTGTACGGCCGGCGGCGCTATTTCCTGTTTCTGGCCGTGGGCATGCTGCTGAAGATGGCGCTGGGATTATCCGGTACCGGGATTGCGGCAACCATCGGCTATCTGGTACCTGGCCTGCTTGGCAGGGACATGGAGCGACAGGGCATCCTCAAAACGCTGCTCTCGCTGGCAATTGTGACGCTCTTTCTCGCGCTGGTCAGTCTGACCTTGGGGGGCCGCCTATGAAACAAAACCGCCGTCTCAGCATCCGCCTGCTGATTGTGGCTCTTTATCTGGCCGGAGCTCTGGGGCTGCTGCTTTGCACCCGCGCCTCCGCCCCGTGGCCGGAAGCAGCTGCCATGCGGGACGCGGCCGAGCGGGCACAGACCGCCTTCGCGGCCTTGAAGGACGAGAAGTTGGAGCGCGGCTATGTTCTCAGCCCGGAAACCGATCCCAACCGAACCGGTCTAATCGGCGACTTCTTCACTCCCATTACCACAACGCTGGGCAATCTGGAGGCCAAGCGCACCTCCACTAACCCGAATGCGGCGGCGCTGGTTGTGCATCTGCTGTACGAAGCCGGCGTGCGGCCCGGAGACCGCATTGCGGTCAATTGTTCCGGTTCCTTCCCCGCCCTGAACTTGTCCGTTCTTTGCGCCATGGACGCCATGGAATTGGACGGAACCATTTTCTGCAGCGTGGGTGCCTCTACCTACGGTGCCAATCTGGAGGGATTCACCTATCCGGACATGGAGCACTTTCTTTACACAAATGGCTATCTGCATCATAGAAGCACCGCCTTTTCTTTGGGTGGTGAAAATGATCAGGGGCTGGAGTTCCCCGCTGAGATCCGTCAGGCCATCTGCGCCCGTCTGGAGACCTTCGGCTACGAATATTGGGATCATGCCGATCTGGAGGAGAACATCCGCAGCCGCCTGGCGCGGTACGGCAGTGTGGGCTGCTTTGTCAATGTAGGCGGAAACCTGGTTTCCACGGGCGGAAGCACCGCATTCGACAGCGGCAGCGGTCTTTTGCAGCATGCAGCATCCCGGGAAGGCCTTTTGGGCGGTTATTTGGAAAAAGGGATTCCCGTCCTCCATTTTCTTAATTTGAAAAAGCTCTTTCCCCAATATGGACTGCCAGTGGACCCGGTCCCTCTGCCCCAGGCGGGAGAGGGCGCGTTGTACCAGAACAGCGCCGCAAACCCCCGGATTGCCTGGGTCTTGTTGACCGGCGGCGTTCTGCTTCTGCTGTGGGCGGTTAAGGGACAGGGGACGTGCCCGCCGCTTTGACTGCCTCCGTCTCCGCTGTTTTCGCCCGTGGTGTTCTGTGTGCGGATGAAACCGCATACGCTGTCACCGTTCGATTCCGTTCTGCCTGCTCAGCCAATGCAAAGCAAATTGCCCCCACACCTGCCAAAACATACTTGCCCTGTGCGTGTGGGGGATCCAGATCAGGGGCTTTTCGATTCACATCGAGCAATTGGCAAAGCTGAGAATTCTTTCCTCCATTGCTTTTTATCTGGAAATTTTTGTGATATAATAGCTGCAAAGCTTCCAGTCCTTCCCTCGTCCCCTTTTGGGATTACTGAAGAAAGCGGCGCGGGCTTGCCGTTTCAGCCGCGCCCCTCAGAGCTGGAAAGAAACCGTCTTAAATTCGCCGGTCAATCACTTCTTGTTCTTGGAATACAAAGACGGTTCGCGTTTTGGGAGGAAACAGCATGCGTGTGGCGCTTTGTGATGACGAATCTCATGCGATCGAGTCCCTTCACGTTTTTTTGGAGCAGCACCCTTTGGTGCATCAAGCCAGATGTTTTTCGTTGATCGACCGTTTTTTTGATGCCATGGAAGACGGAGAACAATTTGATCTCGTTTTTATGGATATTGACTGGCCCGGTGAAAAAAACGGCATTGACTTTGCCTCGGCTCTGTCCGACGCCAGCCCCCAGACTCAGATCATTTATGTCACCGGGCACAATGATCGGTTGTCCCAGCAGATTTTTCTGAAACAGGCAAATCTCTGCGGCTATCTGGTCAAGCCCGTGGATCTGACCCTGCTGAATGCGCTGCTTGAAAAAGCGGATCATGCCATTCAGGCCTGGGCGGAGCAAAAGCTGCTCATCCAGCAAAAGGGCGTTGTACACGCCATCCCCTACCGGGAAATCTGCTATCTGGACAGTCAGGGGCATCAGCTTACGGTACATACCATGAACGACAGCATTCTGTGCTATGAGCGGCTGGAAGAAATGAAGCAGAGGCTCCCCGATCAATTTCTGCAGTGTCATAAAAGTTTTTTGGTTAACATGGATGTCATCCGACGCGTGGACAAAAACCGGATTCTCTTAAAAACCGGAGAGGAAATCCCCATCAGCAAAGCCAAATACGCGCAGACACGCGCGGCCTATTTCCGGTATATGGGAGCATCGATATAGGGGGCCCGGCGATGTTTTTCTGGATTAATTTTCTTCTTTGGAACGTAGGCGTGTTATGGATCGGATTGTTTTTTTCCCTGGCCCTTGAGCCGAGATGGCCCATCATGCCGCGCTGGGCATACGCGCTTGGTTTTATGCTTTGTGTTTTTCCGTCAGTCCTTCTGAAAATTACCAATCCGATGGCGGAGGCGCAATACTGGCTGGCAGTTTTCCTGTCTCTTCTGTATGTCATTGCCGCCTTTCAGGATAAGCTTTGGAAAAAGCTTTTCGTGCTTGTTTTGCTTCTCATCAGCGCGGAGATCAGTGAATCCCCTATTTACTATGTCACGAATTTAATGGGCATCTCCTTTGACGTAACGTTTGATTCCCCACAAATGACGCTGGCTGTCGCTGCTGACACTATCATTTTCATGATCATCCTGTCTCTTTTACTTGTCCTATGGACCCGGGCCATCAAACATCAGGCCATCTTTCGCCGCATTTCTATTTTTTTTATCTTTCCCATCAGCCAGATCGCGATGCTGTTTGCATTTGACGGCTTTTATCCCGAAACCCCAGACCTGAATCATCTGCTTGCCAGCATCGGCGCTTTCCTTGGATTGATTGCCGACTTTGTCCTTCTCTATGTTCTGATGGAACAGGGAAAAAAGGATGCGCTGGAACGCGAACTTCAGGAACTGGAAACCCTCCACCGCCTGGAAGCGGTCCATTATCAGGCCATCGAGGCAAGACGCGAGGAAACGGCAAAAATCCGCCATGACTTCAACAATCAGATGGTCGCCGCCTACCATCTGTTGCGCACTGGCGACGAGAAACAGTCCGCAGAGTTGCTGGACGAGCTGAAGCGCGACATCGCGAAAACGGCGGAATACGCGTATTGTGCCAATCCCATTGTGAATGCTATTATGGCGGAAAAAGAGCTGGAATGCAAAAAAAACGGCATCGAGTTAAACACGGAAATTGAATTGGCAGAGGAACTGTCCATTCAGGCCGTGCATCTGTGCAGCGTCTTTTCCAATCTTTGCGACAACGCCGTCCAGGCGGC
>JAYFPV010000154.1:0-2733 GCA_034927465.1 Lawsonibacter sp. | reverse complement strand
GGGGCTGTCTTTACCCGCGACCAGCTGCTTAACACCATTTGGGGGTACAGCTTTGATGGGGAAAGCCGAACTGTTGATGTGCATGTTCGCACACTCAGACAAAAGCTGGGATCAGCCGGCAATTATATTCAAACGGTTCGCGGCGTTGGCTATAAGATTGGAGAAGAGACGGTATGACCCGCAGAATATTTAAAACAATTTTCGGTTCAGCTATGCTCGTTTTAATTTTGAGTCTAGTGATGTTTGTCAGTATACTTCACAGATATTTTGAAGATCAGGTCTTTGCCGAAATCGGAAGTGAGGCAAACTATATCGCTCAAGGCATTGAAAAAACAGGCTACGACTACTTTGACGGGCTTGACAGCAATAACCGAATAACTTACATTGACAGCGATGGCACCGTACTTTACGACAATGTTGCAGACCCCGCAACTATGGAAAACCATTCCGACAGAGAGGAAATCATTTCCGCCCTTAAGACCGGAACAGGCACAAGTTCACGCTATTCGTCAACTTTGTCGCAAAACACATTATATTCAGCACTAAGACTTCAGGACAATTCTGTCATCCGGGTTGCCAGCAAACAGGCCACTGCTTTTTCTCTTGGGCTTTCGCTTTTGGGTCCGATAACCGCAACGACATTGCTGGCTGTGTTTATATGCCTGTTTTTGTCGCGCAGACTTTCTAACATGATAACCCAGCCCATACTCTCGCTCGACCTTGAAAACCCGGAAAACTGCGACACATATGATGAATTGGCGCCGTTGCTACTTAAAATTCACTACCAAAACGATACCATAAAGCAGCAGCTTAAACAGTTCAGCAAAAGCCAGGAGGAGTTTACAGCGATAACCGAAAGCATGTCTGAGGGCTTTCTTCTTATAGATGGCAAAACGAACCTTTTGTCTTATAATTCCAGCGCACTTCGGCTTCTTGGTGCCCCCGACGCAAAAATTGGTCAGAGTGTATTGACTCTTGCACGCGGAGAAAGTTTCCGCAAAGTAATTGACGAAGCACTCTCCGGCATTCACAGCGAGGCACTAATGCGTTCAGAAAATCATTGCTACCAACTATATGCAAACGGCGTATTTCACAAAGAGCAGGTCATTGGCGCCGTAATTGCCATCCTGGACGTAACCGAGCGCGAAGAGAGAGAGGCTCTTAGGCGAGAGTTTACAGCAAATGTGACGCATGAGTTAAAAACTCCCCTTACCTCAATTTCAGGGTTTGCCGAAATAATGACCAAACGCATGGTTGCCCCGGAAAACATAGCGGAGTTTGCCGGAGACATTTACGCAGAGGCCCAGCGATTAATATCGCTTGTAGACGATATACTGCATCTTTCTCAGCTTGACGAAGGCTCCTTTGTTCCTTTGGATAGTGTGGATCTTTATACAATGAGCCGCAATGTTCTGGACAGGCTGCGTCCTTCCGCTGAAAAAATGAATGTCGAGCTGTGTCTGTTCGGAGACCATCCTACAGTTATGGGTGTTCCAAGCGTTTTGGATGAAATTGTGTTTAACCTTTGTGACAATGCGATTAAGTACAATAAACGCGGCGGCAGCGTAAACGTAATTATTTGCGACGAAGACTCCGGAATAACCCTCACGGTAGCCGACACAGGAATCGGTATCCCTCTTGCGGATCGCGACAGAATATTCGAACGTTTTTATCGTATCGACAAAAGTCACTCCAAGGAAATTGGCGGCACGGGGCTCGGACTGTCAATTGTCAAGCACGGCTGCGCTTCACAGGAAATATCCATCACGCTCGACAGTACTGTGGGTGTGGGCACAACCATAACACTGGGCTGGAATAATTTAAATGCAGAAATCTGAAAGCGGTATCTCGATAGAAATTTTTTTCAAAGCGGTACTGTTAAGTTTTAAATCATAGAAAAAGCGACCTGCGAGCCTTTTGAATGGCTTGCAGGTCGCTTACATATGTGGAAAATACGCTTAAAAAGCAGTCTCTGTGCGATTAATATCTATTCCCACCGAATTTTCAGTGGGTCATTATTCATTGCCTTGCAACGGTCAATATATTCCGCCGCCTGCGCCTTGTCCAAACTACTATCATATCGTCCGGCATACAAGGTGCCTGTTTTATCGCAAACAACAAGGGAAAAACCGCAAAATGTATTATATGTGTTTCGGTCATTTATCGCCGCCATCGCCAGCTTCTCGCCATCAAAGGCCATGATATAATCATAGGAGTAGTTGAATGAAAAAATTTCTTTCTCCGGCAATGTCCCCGTAAACGAAAGCTCATAGTTGCCGCCTACCTGTGACAGAACGACAAATTGTGTCTCTCCAAAAAGTGCCACCAAAAAATCTTCACCCACATAAAGCTCACTCGCATAAAGGTCTGCCTTGTCTTCCATCAGGGGAATGCGCTGCAGCTCCTGGGCAGTCTTGGGATCCAGTACCTTAAGTATATAGTAATTTTCCTCTTGAGTCACTAAAAGGAGCTTTGTTTGATCGGCGCTGGTCTGAAAAAGCCTCAGCTGCTCGTTTGTCTCCAGCGGATACACCATTTTCAACTCGTCGATGGTCATTGGCTCTTCCTGCGTCGCGCAGGGCAGACGGTAGATGCCATATCCGCCCGGCACATTGCTGTAGTCCATCAGAACTTCTTCCTGTGTATTTGCGGATAACGCAAAGTAGCAGTAGTCATCTGTAATCGCGTTTTCTGCATAAATCCAAACATCACATCCCTCAACATTGGATGAGT
>JAYFPV010000141.1:0-1810 GCA_034927465.1 Lawsonibacter sp. | reverse complement strand
CGGCGGCGGCAGCGGCGGCGTTCAGAGACTCGCACCGCGCCCGCATGGGAATTTTCAGCCTTCCCCCGCTGATGTCCAGCAGTTCTTGGGACACCCCGCTCCCCTCGCTGCCAATGGCCACAGCGCATCGGCTCAGATCCGCCTGGCGCAGGTCTGCCGTGTTCTCGCGCAGGGCGGTGGCATATAGGGGCAAACCGGAGCACTCCAGCAGCTCCCCCAAATTCTCTATCTTTCCCTCATAGACCGGCAGGCGGAAGCAGGCTCCCATGGTAGCCCGAATGGTCTTTGGGTTCCATGGGTCGGCGCAGCCGTTGACCAGGATCAGGCCGTCCGCGCCCAGGGCGTCGGCGGTGCGCCAGATAGTTCCCACGTTGCCCGGATCCTGAAGGCCGTCCAAAATCAGATAGCGATTTCCCTCCAGCCGGACCGGAGGCACAGTATCCGGAAGCCGGCTCAAAAACAAGATCCCCTGCGGGCTCTCCATGGGGGAGATGGAGGCCATCACATCTTCCGGTACCTCAATCAGTCGAACCTGTCCAGGCAGCTCGGGAGCGGGGGTTCCCTCAGCGGCTACCACCGTAGTCAGCGGGGCGGACCAGCGGAGTGCCTCCTGCAACAGTTTGGTTCCGTCCCCGTACAGAAGGCCCTGCTCCCGTCGGAAGGACCGGCTGGAGGTCAGCTTGCGGATCTGCGCCATCAGGGGATTTTTTCGGCTTGTAATGCGCTCGGCCGTCACAGCTTTTCCATCCTCTCTATGTCCTCGTTTGCGCCCAACACCACCAAGCTGTCGCCTGAGCCAAGCACACACTCGCCGTCCGGTGAAATAGCCAGTCCCCCCTCCTCCCGGCGGACTGCGATCACATTCAGGCGATATTTGGCCCGGATGTTCAGCTCCCGGATGGATTTTTCCTTCCATTGATGCGGGCAGCGGCGTTCCACCACGGCATAGTTCGGGGACAAATCAATAACGTTCAGAATGTCTACGTCAGACAGATGTCGAGCCAACCGCAGCGCCATCTCCTGCTCTGGAAAAACCACCTGATCGGCGCCTATTTTCTCCAGTACCTTTCGATGAACCGCACTGTTGGCCTTACTCACAACCCTAGGAGTTCCCAGCTCCTTTAGATTCAGAGTAATCAGGGTGCTGTCTCCCACGTCTGCAGAGGCTGCCACAACGGCACAGTCAAAATTTCTGGCTCCCAACGCACGGAGTACTTCCGAATCCCGTGCGTCCCCGGCCACCGCCCGCGTAATTCGATCGGCAGAGGCCTGTACCCGATCTTCCCGCAAATCCAGCCCCAGTACTTCATTTCCCCGAACGCAAAGCTCGGTGGCCAGAGCAAACCCGAACCGACCCAATCCAATTACAAGAAAGCTTTTCAACCTACAACTGCTCCTTCCGTCCTCGCGGGACAATCAACCAATCATAATATCCACGGTGGGGTAACTCAATTTGCGGTCAGACCCCCGCGTTAAAAAGGCAACGGAGAAGGTCAGAATCCCTACTCTCCCCAAATACATAAACAGGATGATCAGGAATGAACTGGCCAAATTCAGTTCTGTCGTCGCTCCCATGGAAAGCCCCACCGTTCCCAGTGCCGAGGCCACTTCAAATCCGGCGATCAGGATGGGCAGCCCGTTCATCAGAGACAGAATCATCGCTCCGGCCGCGAACAGCATTCCGACGGCCAGGGCAAGAATCATCGCATCCAATACCCGGCGCTGGGGGATGGTCCGCCCCCGAACCACCACCTGTTCTTTGCCCCGCAGCCCCTCTAACAGGGCTACCAGAAGCACGCCAGCGGTCGCC
>JAYFPV010000049.1:0-8937 GCA_034927465.1 Lawsonibacter sp. | reverse complement strand
GTGTGGCCGATCTACTTCGGAAAGGCAATCGATCGATGCCGTGGAACCGGTGAAGACGTACCCTCGCACGCCGACTTTATTTCTACTCTGGATTACGAGTGTGAACTTGGCGTGATCTTGGGAAAGGACGCGTATCAGGTGCCGATCGAGCGGGTGGCGGATTATGTATTCGGCTATACCATCCTCAACGACGTGACCGGCAGGGAACTGAGCCGCCATAAGCAAAATTATTTTATGAAGAGCCTGGACGGGTCTTGCCCGCTTGGTCCGTGGATCGTAACAGCGGATGAAATCGCGTTTCCGCCGCAGCTGCAAATCAAGCTTTCCGTGAATGGGGAGCTACGGCAAGACGGAAATACCCGGGACATGATCTTTGGGATTCCAGAGATTGTCAGTGAGTTGACCCGAGGCGTTACATTGCCGGCCGGTACCATCATCGCCACCGGCAGTCCCACCGGGATTGGCTTTGGCATGAATCCGCCGGTATTCCTGAAGGACGGGGATGTTATGACCGGCTGGATCGAGGGAATTGGCACGCTGACCAACACCGTGTGGGATGACGCACGATAAATCGGTTATGTAAAACTGGCCGGATTCGAGAAAGCACGATCAACGATAAGAATCATTGATGGCGTGATATTGTTTCTGCTTGTTAGAGGAGCCAGACATTCTATGCTACGATAAAATGAACAAAATCAGATGCCCAATTTGGTACCAATGTTCAAATTTGCCGCCGCGCCCCACAAAAATGTTTCGTTTTAAAACAAGATGAATACTGCGATTCCTTGAGAGAAACTTGACAATCTATATAATAGAATAAAAATAAGCAGATAGAAGCGGATAATATATACGAATTACACAAACTGGTGGACAGTATTTTGACGGAGGTGTCTCAAAATGAAAGATCTTTACCCGATGCATGGGATTATTACCACAGTGATTACGCCCTTTCAGTCCGGAACCAAGGAGATTGAGTGGCCCTCTTTCCGGCGGGAGATTCAGCTGTGTATGGATGCCGGCGTGGCTGGTTTCCTTGTACCCTGCATGGCCAGCGAAATGAGCCTGCTGACCCATGATGAAATCATCCAGGAGGTCCGGGAAACGGTGGCGCTGGCACACACCAGAGAGAACTGCATCGTGATTCCCAGCATCACGGCAAAAGATGAGGAGACTCGCCTGCAGCAGTGCAAAGAGTATTTGGATCTGGACGTTGACGGTCTGAATTTGAACATGACCTACACCACCGACGACGAATATTGTGCCATGGTAAAGAAAATTGACGACATGAAGCCCAGATTCCTGTGTATTCAGGATGTATCCATGACCGATGACGGTCTGCCGGACCGGCTGCTGATCCGGCTGTTCAACGAGTTTGAAAGCGTCCGCTGCGCTAAGATTGAAGTCAAGGACCCAGGCCCGAAGTACACCCGTATCCTGAAGGCTACGGAGGGCCGGCTGAACATCAGTGGTGCTTGGGGCAGCAGCCAGTCCATCGAGGCATATGATCGCGGCATCCATGCACTGATGCCGTCGGGCATGCCGGAAGTGTTCGTGAACGTATATAATCTGTATCACCAGGGCAAGCGGGATAAGGCTATGGAGTTATTCTTTGCCATGCTGCCCGTGATCAGCTTCACTCGGCAGAGTCAGCCCCTGAACCGGTATTTCCACAAACTGTATTTCAAGCGCCTTGGCATTTTTGATGAGGCGGTCAGCCGGGAAGAGGTGTTTTTCGACGAGTATCATCAACGCTATGCTGATGATCTGATTGATTACGCGATTCGCCTGAGAGACAGCATTCCCTCCTACTGGGCCTAATCTAAAATGAGTGGGGAGATATGCAGGATGAAGGAACTGTATCCCATGCATGGGATTATTACAACCGTTAACACCCCGTTTCAAGATGATCTCTCCATCAACTGGTCGGATCTCCGCCGCACGGCGGAGGCCACCTTGGATGCCGGCGTGGCTGGTTTTCTGGCACCCTGCTTTGCCAGTGAAATCGATCAGCTGACCGAAGAAGAGCGATACCGTATGGCCGGGGAACTGGTGGCGGTGACAAAATCGGCGGGGCACGGCATTGTAATTCCAAATGTCCGCGGAAAAGACCGCGAAGCGTGCGTGGAGCAGACCAAGCGGTATTTGGATTTGGGCGTTGACGGCATCAACATCTTTATGCCGACCGTTACCGAAGAAAGCTACCGCGAGCTGGTGGCGTCGATCGATGCGCTGCATCCTCCTTTCTTATGTTTGCAGGACACCAAGGACAATGAACTGAAGGCCCCCTTTGTCAAATCCATGTTTGATGAGTTTGACAGCTTCCGCTGCATCAAGATTGAGACGGAAAATCCGGGTCGAGATTACACGGCTATCCTTGCCGCCACCGAAGGACAGCTGAACGTCAGTGGTTCTTGGGGCAGTGACCAGATGATCGAAGCGTATGACCGCGGCATTCATGCGCTGATGCCGTCGGGACTGTTTGAGCTGTTTGTCAATTCCTACCGCCTGTATCACGAGAAGAGCCGCGAGGCGGCCATGCGGCTATTTTTCGCCATGCTGCCCATCATCGTGTTCACCAGGCAGTCCGACAGTGTGAACTTAAGTCTTCACAAAATGTATTTTCACCGACTTGGGCTGTACAGCACCGTAAAGTTTCGCGGCGAATATACCATCGATGCCATACAGGAACGCTATGCCAATGCGATGATTGACCGAGCGTTGTGGCTTCGGGATCACATGGAGGAATACTGGAAATAGCCAGAGAAAGAGATGACCGGATGAAAATCACCAGTATCGACATTTATGATTTGCTGCCGGAAATTGCCAATCAGGGTATTGCACCCATCTGCATCCGCATCAATACAGACGAGGGGGTTTGCGGATTCGGAGAGGTGGGCACTGGCTACGGAAACGCACATTTTGCCGGCGTGAACATTGTCCGGGATCTGGGGCCGCGGATTCTGGGACGGAACCCACTGGATATCGAAGCAATTTGGGAAGATTTGTTCCGCAACACTTTCTGGGGAATGGCCGGCGGCACGGTGATCTACGCGGGTATGAGCGCCATTGATATCGCGCTGTGGGACATCAAGGGCAAATACTTTGGGCTTCCGGTCTATCAGATGCTGGGCGGAAGATGCAATGATACAATCCGTACATATGCCAGCCAGGTGCAGTTTGGCTGGGGGCCGGTAAAGACCTATCTCAATGATCCCGCGGACTATGCTCAGGTAGTCCGGGACGCCATGGCACAAGGGTATACTGCTGTTAAGGTAGACCCCATGGGGGTTACGGACCAGGGTCGCTGGATCCGGGCAGGCAAGAATGAAACCTGGAATTTACGGGGGGCCATGCCGAACAAAGTCCTGGATCTGGCCCGCGCCCGAGTTGAGGCCATGCGAAAAGCCGGCGGCAGGGATCTGGATATCATCATTGAAAACCATGCTTTTACAGATACCAACACAGCCATCCAGTTGGCCAATGCGCTGGAACCGTTCGGAATCTATTATATGGAAGAGCCGGTCCACCCGTTGAATAGTCGTTCCATGCGGGAAATTCGGGAGAAGGTAACGATTCCGCTTGCTTCCGGCGAACGAATTTTTACCCGCTGGGGGTACAGACCTTATTTGGAAGATCGCTCTCTGCAGGTGGTGCAGCCGGATTTTTGTCTGGTTGGCGGGATTACCGAAGGGAAAAAGGTCGCTGATATGGCCAACATTTACGACGCGTTTGTCCAAGGGCACTGCTGTGGCGGCCCCATCAGTACGGCGGCAGCGTTGCAGGTGGAAGCGGCGATTCCAAACTTTATCATCCACGAACTTCACAGCGGGGCTCTGAAAGAACACATCCGTGCCCTGTGCAAATACGACCATATGCCGGAAAACGGATCCTATCGCGTGCCGGAACATCCCGGAATTGGCCAGGAGCTGAGCGAGGAAGCCATGGCAAAAGCGAAGCACATGGTGATCCGTTAAAAGATTGATTTCTCGCAGGACACGGGCAGAAGCGTTCAAAGAGACCTGCGTTTTGGAAATACCTTGATTGGATGGTTAACCTATGATTAAATTGCTCATTATCGCGGATGATTTTACCGGCGCTCTGGATACCGGAGTGAAGTTTTCCGAAGCCGGAGCGATCACGAAGGTGATTGCGGATACTGAAATGGATTTCACCAAGGAAATGACAGGGGAGGTGCTGGTGCTTTGCGCGCCCACGCGTCATCTGCCGGCCGGGGAAGCCTATCAAATGATCCGCCGTATTACCGAACAGGCAACTGCCGCCGGGATTGGATGCATTTTTAAGAAGACCGATTCCGGCTTGCGCGGCAACATCGGGGCCGAACTCAGCGCCGTTCTGGACGGCAGCGGAGAGATGGCAATCAGCTTCATTCCGGCTCTTCCGGCCATGAACCGTATTACAGTAGAAGGAATCCATTACATCGACGGTGTGCCGGTGGATCAGAGTGTGTTTGGGCAGGACCCATTTGAGCCGGTCACAAAGAGTTATGTGCCAGATCTGCTGCATCTTCAGTGCGACGTTCCCGTCAGGGTTGTTTCCGGCCAGAACGTTGAGACCTTTCAGGCTGGCGCGGACAAATGTATTTACGTGTTTGACTGTGCCTCCAAAGAGGATATGGAACAAGAGGTGCAGATGCTGAGCAGCCAGGACCGGCTGAAGGTTTTGGCCGGCTGTGCGGGTCTTGCGGAAAGTCTGCCCGCTTATCTGGGGTTGGCAAGAGAGGCGAAGGGACAGCCCAGAAACCGGATGACCGTGATCTGCGGCAGCGTGAACCCCATCTCCTGCGACCAGGTGGACTATGCGGAACGCCAAGGAGGGTATTGCCGAATTCACATCCCATCGGAGCAGCTGCTCAGCGACGGCAGCTTGTGGGAGGGGGATGGGGGCACGATGATGGATCAATTGTGGAAGGTCTACCAGCACTCGGAATACCTGATCATTTCTTCACTGCAAAACGGAAAAGAAAGCATACTGGAAGAGCAGAAAGAGTTGCCGATCGAGGCCATGCGCCAGAAGGTTTCCCGTCGGATGGGTATGATCCTGAAAAATCTGATTGACCGGGGGGCGGATTCCCGCTTTATGATCATTGGCGGCGATACATTGCTGGCCTTTTTGGAGTCCATCCAATGCAACGAATTGACTCCAGTGCGGGAACTGCAGCCTGGGGTGGTGCTCTCTAAGGTCAGATACCAGAACCGGCAGTACGAAGTGATTTCTAAATCCGGTGGCTTCGGCGAGGAAGATTTGCTGGTGACAATCCAGGCAGACGTAGAGGAATTGATAACAGAGTCCGTTTTGTTCTGCCAGACTTGAAATAAGGGTTTATAAGAAAGGATTTATTATGGCACTGAAGACGTACAATATGATCATGCCCCGGACGGTATACAGCGGCAAGGATGCCTTGAAGAACTTAAAGACGGTAGTTGCGGGGGCAAAGAAAGTTGCAATTTTTACGGACAAGGGGATCCTGAGCACCGGGCTTGTAGATCTTCCCCTGCAGGAGCTGAATGAAGCCGGTGTGGAAACCGTAGTGATCTCAGATCTGCCTCCGGAACCCACCTATGGTCAGGTGCAGAAGCTTGTCGATGAATTCAAAGCATCCGGCGCAGATTTTATTGTGGCGGTGGGCGGCGGCAGTGCCATGGATACTGCCAAGCTGGCCAGTCTTCTGGCGACCAAGGACTATACGGTGAAGGATCTGCTGGACAATCCAGGCCTTGCAGTCAAGACGGTGAAGACCTGCCTGATCCCAACCACTGCCGGAACCGGGTCCGAAGCTACCCCCAACGCCATCGTAGCGGTTCCGGAAAAGGAACTGAAGGTTGGCATTGTCAATGCCGGCATGGTGCCTGATTCCGTTATCCTGGACGCCGTGATGATTCGAAACCTCCCGCGTAAAATTGCGGCAGCCACCGGTATAGACGCCATGGCGCATGCAATCGAGTGCTTTACCAGCAATAAAGCCAATCCATTCAGTGACACCTTTGCCCTGGAAGCGTTCGACATCATCATGAATAATATTGAAACCGCCTGTGATGATTCCGATGCGATGGATGCCAAGAACCAGATGCAGATTGCCGCGTTCTACGCGGGCATCGCCATTACCTGTTCCGGAACTACGGCCGTCCATGCCCTCAGCTATCCGCTGGGCGGCAAATACCACATTGCTCACGGTGTGTCAAACGCCATGTTGCTGGTACCGGTGATGAAGTTCAACGAACCCGCCATTCGTTCCAAGCTGGCTGTGGCTTATGATCGTATCGTTCACGGGGAGAAGAGCTGCACCACAGAGGAAGAGAAAAGCGCATGGGTGGTTCAGCGGATGGGTGACATTGTCAAGCATCTGGACATCCCTACCAGTTTGGCAGAGTTCCACGTGCCCATAGAAGACCTGGACGGTCTGGTGGATGCAGGCATGCAGGTAACCCGCTTGCTGGTCAACAACATGCGGGAAGTGACCCCTGCAGACGCACGGGAGATATATCTGCAGGTGCTTCCACATTAAAAAAAGGAGGTTTGAATGGTGATGAAACCGATTCTCGGTATCTCAATGGGGGATCCCTTTGGTAACGGACCGGAGATTACCGTGAAGGCTTTGTCTGACATCACACTTTATGACCGCTGTCGGCCTGTGGTCGTCGGAGATGTCAGCTCCATGGAATATGCCGCTCAGGTGGCAAAGAAGGTCTCTGGTATCAACCTGAAGATTCGGCCAATCCACGACATTGGCGAGGCTGAATACGAGTACGGGACTATCGATGTCTATGATATGGGCATTGTCAAAGGCAGTGATATTCCGGGTAACCGGGAAAATCCAAAGCCTTTTGCGTTAGGCGCCACCGCGCTGGGCGGTGAGGCGGCTTTCCAGTACGTGGTGAAGGTGATTGAGCTGGCTATGGCCGGCAGGGTAGATGCCACGATTACTAACGCGCTTAGCAAAGAGGCCATCAACATGGCCGGACACCACTATTCAGGCCACACAGAGATTTATGCCGACTATACGAAGACCTCTAAGTACACCATGATGCTGGCCCATGAGGGGTTGCGCGTGGTCCACGTGTCTACCCACGTTTCTTTGCGGGAAGCTTGCGACCGAGTGAAGAAAGACCGTGTCTTGGACGTAATTCGGATTGCCAATGCCGGCTGCAAGGCCATCGGAATTGAAAAACCAAAAATTGCGGTGGCAGGACTGAATCCTCACTGCGGTGAAAACGGCATGTTCGGCACGGAAGAAATCGAGGAGATTCAGCCTGCTATCGATGCTGCTATGGCCGAGGGTATTATCATCCCAGAGAAGAAACCGACTCCGCCGGACACTGTGTTCTCCAAGGCGCTGGGAGGCTGGTATGACATCGTAGTGGCCATGTATCACGATCAGGGACACATTCCGTTGAAAGTAAAAGGCTTTGTGTATAACAAGGCCGAGGGCCATTGGGATGCAGTGGCTGGCGTCAATGTGACGTTGGGTCTGTCCATTATCCGCGCGTCCGTGGATCACGGGACCGGCTTCGGCCACGCTGGCGATGGCGGCGCCAATGAGCTGAGTCTGGTGAACGCCATGGATTACGGAATCCGTATGGCAAACGCAAGATAAACAACGAAATTTCGGCATATCAGGGATGTCTTTCACCGGCTGCGCCGGAAAAGAAATAAATACCTACATTTTGAAGGGAGAATTATCAATGAAAAAAGTATTTGCCTTGACTCTTGCACTGGCAATGGCACTGAGCTTGGTTGCCTGCGGCAAATCTGGCCAGTCGTCCACTTCTGCGACGTCCCAGGGTTCCCAGAGTGCTTCCTCCGCTTCTTCCTCTGCCTCCGGTTCCACGCTGACCAAGCCCGTTAATCTGACGCTGCTGAGCCAGGGAGCCGGTACGGACGACTACATCACCCTGGCGTCTGAGGGTAAGGTGTTCCAGGAAAATCTGCCAGCCGGTTCTACCGTTACCCAGGAGACCATTTCCAGTGGCTGCTCCTCTGTTGGTTATCTGATTGAGGCCGGCATGGGCGACTTCGCGACCGGCCAGAACGCTATGAGCGCTACCGTCGGCATGGAGGGCAAGTCTCCTTACAGCAAGGTCAGCGCCCTGATGGCTACGGTGAAGTATGCCTTCGTCGCTGAATTGGCAACTAAGAGCTATGTAGATAAGACCGGCTATTCCACTGTTGAGGACGTGATTACCAACAAAGCTGCCTGCCGCTTCGTGGCAGAACCGGTTGGATCCTCTGACTACGTTTCCTTTATGTATCTGCTGGACATCTACGGTGTCACAGTAGATGACATCAAGAGCTGGGGCGGTAGCGTAACCTTCACCGACGGCAGCGCCTGCTGCGATATGCTGCAGGACGGCCAGGCCGACATGATGGTGGGCCACACCGTTGCTACCTCCTCCTCCCTGACTGAGCTGTGCATGAGCGCCGACATGGTCATTAACGGGCTGACCGAGAAAGAAATTTCCGGCATGTGCGAGCGCGGCTATGCCGAGGCTGTTATTCCCAAGGATTCCTTCGGCGTCACGACCGAGGAAATGCCCTCTGCCTGCCAGGCTTCCTCTAAGATCGTCAGCTCGGATATGAGCGATGAGTTGGCCTATGCGCTGACCAAAATTCTGGTGGAGAACATTGACACCCTGTCTCAAGACGTTGCCGGTTATCGTGACATTACTTATAAGGAAATGGTCGATAGAAATGCAATGGTTGTTCCCATGCATCCCGGAGCTATAAAGTATTTCCAGAATATTGGTGTTCTGGATGCCAACGGCAACTATGTTGGTGAGGCCAAGTAATTTTCTGTGGTCGTAATTGGAAGAGCGGGGCTGGTTTCCCCAGGCCCCGCTCTTCCGAACAAACCTTCTTTTTGTAGGTGGCAAGCCTGTCCAGTGCGTTCGGCGCGTGGCGGGAGATGCATTTCGTCCGGGT
>JAYFPV010000335.1:0-1975 GCA_034927465.1 Lawsonibacter sp. | reverse complement strand
GCCGGGGCAAAGTACCGGGGTGAGTTTGAGGAGCGGCTGAAGGCGGTCCTGAACGAGGTAAAGAAGTCCGAGGGCCAGATCCTCCTGTTTATCGACGAGTTGCACACCATTGTGGGCGCTGGGAAAACCGAGGGCTCCATGGACGCCGGCAATCTGTTAAAGCCTATGCTGGCCCGGGGTGAGCTGCACTGCATCGGGGCCACCACCCTGAACGAATACCGCCAGTATATTGAGAAGGATGCCGCGCTGGAGCGGCGGTTTCAGCCCGTGCTGGTCAACGAGCCAACGGTGGAGGATGCCATCGGCATTCTCCGCGGTTTGAAGGAGCGGTATGAGGTGTACCACGGCGTTCGGATTACCGACGGAGCCATCATTGCCGCCGCCACGCTGTCCAACCGGTATATCACCGACCGTTTTTTGCCCGACAAGGCCATCGACCTGGTGGATGAGGCCTGCGCTATGATCCGTACCGAAATTGACTCCATGCCCACCGAACTGGACGTCATCCAGAGGAAGATCATTCAGCATGAAATTGAAGAGGCCGCCCTGAAAAAAGAGACTGACAAGCTGTCTCAGGAGCATTTGGCCGAGATTCAAAAAGAACTCTCCGACATGCGGGAGGAGTTTAAGGCGAAAAAGGCCCAGTGGGATAATGAAAAGGGGGCCATCGGCAAGGTTCAGAAGCTGCGCGAGGATCTGGAGGCGGCCAATGCAGCCCTGGAACGCGCCCAGCGGGAGTATGACCTGGAAAAGGCGGCTGAGCTGCAGTATGGAAAAATTCCTGAGTTAAAAAAAGCTCTGGAGGCAGAGGAGACCATTGCCAGCAAGAGCAAGGCGAGAAGCCTGCTTCGGGACAAGGTCACCGAGGAGGAAATTGCCCGGATCATCGAGCGGTGGACCGGCATCCCCGTCTCCCGTCTGATGGAGGGGGAGCGGGAGAAGCTGCTCCACCTGGAGGACATCCTGCATCAGCGCGTGGTGGGCCAGGACGAGGCCGTGCGCCTGGTATCCGAGGCAATCCTGCGCAGCCGGGCCGGAATTTCAGACCCCAAAAGACCAATCGGCTCCTTCCTGTTCCTGGGGCCCACCGGCGTGGGCAAGACCGAACTGGCCAAAACGCTGGCCGAGGCCCTGTTCGACAGCGAAAAGAACCTGGTTCGAATCGACATGTCCGAGTACATGGAGAAATTCTCCGTGTCCCGCCTGATCGGAGCGCCTCCCGGATATGTGGGTTATGAAGAGGGCGGACAGCTGACCGAGGCCGTGCGCCGGAAACCATACTCCGTCATCCTTTTTGACGAGGTGGAGAAGGCCCATCCGGACGTATTTAACGTATTGCTCCAAGTATTAGATGACGGGCGGATTACGGATAGTCAAGGGCGAACGGTGGATTTTAAAAACACCATCATCATCCTGACATCCAACTTGGGCTCTCAGATTCTGCTGGATGGCATCGACCAAAATGGCGAGATCAGCACCGGGGCCCGGAATCAGGTCAGCGAGCTGCTCAAGCGCTCCTTCCGGCCGGAGTTTCTAAACCGGCTGGACGAGATCGTGTTCTACAAGCCGCTGACCCGGGAAAATGTCACCTACATTATCGACCTGCTGGTGGCAGACCTGAACAAGCGTTTGGCCGACAAGCAGCTGACCGTGGCGCTGACCCAAGCCGCCAAGGAGGAAATTCTCCAGGCCGCTTACGACCCCATCTTTGGCGCCCGTCCGCTGCGCCGGTATCTCCAGCACACGGTGGAGACCCTGATCAGCCGCAAGATGATCGCGGACGAGATTGCTCCCGGAGCTGCCCTGACGGTGGACTGCCGGAACGGCGAGTTGACGGTGGAGGGCTGAGGGTGTTACCAAGACATCTGCACATCCGTAAGATTGGCAAAGGGGGGACTGCTTCGGCAGGCCTCCCTTTATAACAAAAACGATATTCTGTCCTGTTTGTTTTTGTATTGGACACAGGATACATTCC
>JAYFPV010000004.1:0-10960 GCA_034927465.1 Lawsonibacter sp. | reverse complement strand
CCCAATGTGGGGAAATCCACGCTGCTCTCCGTGGTTAGCCGGGCGCAGCCCAAAATCGCCAACTACCATTTTACCACCCTGTTTCCCAACCTGGGGATGGTGTACGTTGAGACGGGGGTGTCCTTTGTAATGGCCGACATTCCCGGCATCATTGAAGGCGCAGCAGATGGAGCAGGTCTGGGCCACGATTTTCTGCGGCACATTGACCGCTGCCGGCTGCTTATCCATGTAGTGGATGTGTCCGGGTCGGAAGGGCGTGACCCGGTGGAGGATTTTGAGGCCATCAACGTCGAGCTGCAGAAGTACTCCCCGGAGTTGGCTTCCCGAAAAATGATTGTGGCTGCCAACAAGGTGGACATTATGGTAGATCCCAGTCTACTGGAGAAGCTCCGCGCCCACGTGGAGAGTAAGGGGATGGAGCTGTTTGAAATTTCCGCCGCCGCTCACCAGGGTACCCAGGAGCTGATGAAGAAGGCCGCGGAGGAACTCCAGACGCTGCCCCCCCTGGCGGTATACGAGCCCACCGATGTGGAGCGGGCGCCGGAAGTGGATGCCACCGAAGAGGTGAAGATCGAGCAATTCGACGACACCTGGGTGGTGGAGGCCCCCTGGCTTCAGCGGCTCATTGCCAACGTCAATTTTGGGGACTACGAGTCCCGCGGCTGGTTTGACCGTATCCTGCGTCAGACCGGTCTGTTTGACAAGCTGGAAGAGATGGGAATTCATGACGGAGATATAGTGTCCATATACGATTTGGAATTCGAGTATCAAAGGTAGCGCACTGGATGAAAGACCCGCTGTTCTCTTGGAACGGCGGGTCTTTTTTTACCGGAAGAAATTGGCTTCCCACGCACCGGTGGGCCGGACCGGACATTGCGAGCAAAGACCGGGGCTGCAGGTTATAAAACTCATTCGGCGTCGTTTAGAGAACAAATTCCAGCCCCGGATGTCCCTGCCGAACCGCCTCGATCAGCAGGAGAGAGGGGGGATAGCCCGGCCCGTGGGCGGGCAGCTTGATCCGCTTTGGCTCCAGACCGCTGGCGCGCATTGCACACAGTACATCTGTCAGCCGCTCCGGGCGGTGGCACAAGGCAAACCGTCCTCCGTTTTTTACCAGCCGCGCTGCAGTGACACATAACTCGTTCAAGGTGCAGGACTCTTCACTGCGGGCTGGGCCACTGCTTTTTCCGGAGCCAACAGGGAAATAGGGGGGATTGGAAACCACCAGGTCGAATCCGCCGGCAGGGAACAACACAGTTCGAAAATCCCCGGTGATAATTTGCCCTGGCAGGCCGTTGCGCGCTAAGTTGTCCCGGGAGGTTTGGGCGGAGAGAGAATCAAGCTCGGCCCCGTGGAGCCGCAGACTGGGTTCACGAGCTGCCAGCAGGAGCAGTAAGACGCCGCTTCCGGTTCCTAGATCACACACGGACCAGCCTGGTCGGACTGTGGCAAAGCCGCCCAGGGCGAGTGCGTCGCCTCCCAGCGGGAACACCCTTTCGGACCAGGAGAGAGAATAGGGACCAAGATGCTCTGTTTTCTCCATGAACGCGCTCCTTTCTTACTAAAGACAGGAAAAGCATACCACAAAGCGGGCGGCTGTGCTATAATAATGTTTGTTCCCGCGGCAATTGCCGCTGAAGCAGGCTAAAAACGGGGTCAGTTCAATGGACAAGATAAAAGCATAAACCGCTGCTCTTCTCACGCAGCGCAGCAGAATACCGGGTCTCTGCCCGGACACAAAGGAGAATCATGATGGCCGGTACCCTCTATTTGGTTCCAACCCCGATCGGAAATCTGGGGGATATCTCCCGACGTATGGCCCAGGCGATGGAGCAGGTGGACTTCATTGCCGCCGAGGACACCAGAGTGTCCATCAAACTGCTCAACCACCTGGGCATCAAAAAGCCCATGGTGTCCTACCACCGGCACAACACGGACAGAGGAGGGGAGGCGGTGCTCAGCCGCCTGCTGGCAGGGGAAAGCTGCGCCTTGGTCACCGACGCAGGGATGCCCGCAATCTCGGATCCTGGGGAGGAACTGGTGGCGGCCTGTGCCCAGCAAGGCATTCCAGTGGAGGCCATTCCGGGGCCATGTGCGCTGGTGACCGCGTTGGCGGTGTCCGGTCAGCCGACAGGCCGGTTTACCTTTGAGGGGTTTCTGGCTATGAATAAGAAAAACCGGAAAGCCCACCTGGAGAGTCTTCGAAACGAGGAGCGGACTATGATTTTCTACGAGGCTCCCCATAAGCTGACCGCTACGTTGAAAGATCTGGCGGATACCTTTGGAGCGGAGCGGCCGGTGTCCCTGTGCCGGGAGCTGACCAAGCTGCACGAGGAGATTCGCCGCACCACTCTGGGGCAGGCATTGGTAAATTACGCGGAAAACCCACCAAAAGGTGAGTTTGTACTGGTGGTTCGCGGGACTCAGCCAAAGGAAGCGGAGGAAGCAACGCTGGAGGATGGGCTGACCATGGTCGAGCGGCTGCGGGGAGAAGGTGTGTCTCTCCGGGACGCGGTGAAGCGCTCCGCCAAAGAACTGGGGCTGTCCCGCAATCAGCTGTATGATCGGGCGGTTGGAAAATAGAGGCATGCAAGACCAACGCCTGCGCAGACCATGCAGAAAAGAACAGAACAATCAGGTGGGTTGGTGCCCGGTGGAACAAAATGATGCGAGGATGGCAAATCAAAAACACTCCCTCTGCTACGGCAGAGGGAGTGTTTCCTTGTTCCTGTGGCGAAAGGCGGTGCAAAGTGATGTAACCGTTACCCTTTTTCAGCGGCCTGGAGTTCCTTGATGCACTTGGAACAGACATTTTTGCCGCGGAACACTGTAATATTCTTGGATTCGTCACAGAACACGCACGTGGGCTGATATTTTTTCAGCACAATGGAGGGACCATCCATATAAATTTCCAAGGAGTCCTTTTCTGCAATATCCAAGGTGCGGCGAAGCTCAATGGGAAGCACAATTCGTCCTAATTCGTCCACTTTTCGAACAATGCCGGTAGACTTCATGATACCAAATCCTTTCTCTCTTGTTCCCATACTTTTATTTGTGTGTTGTCACCAAAACAGGCAAAGCGCAAAAATTGGCACTTAATGATTTGAGAGCAACTTAATTGTACTACAAAGAAATAAGCTGTCAACTATTTCCGGGTTATTTTGGGGAAAATGAAGAAAATTTACAATTTATTATTAATTTTAGGAGAGTTTCGTCGCAATGGTCAACTACAAATTCCAGACATTTTTTTCCTTTGTCCCCCGTATAAATGGGACAAGAAGAGGGGGGCAAAACATGACAATGACAATTATTTGGACGGGGATGGTGGTCCTGTCTGTTCTGTGCGGGCTGGCCACGGGGCGGGGCCCTGAGGTGGCGGCAGCCGCGGTGGAAGGTACATCGGCGGCGGTGGAACTGTGCCTGTCCATCGCGGGGATGCTGTGCCTGTGGACCGGGGTGATGGAGATTATGCGCCGCTCCGGGCTGGCCGACCGTCTGTCCCATCTGTTGGCGCCGGTGCTAAGCCGGCTGTTTTCTCAGGTAGCAAAAGATAGAGATGTGATGGACAGTATTTCAGCCAATGTATCGGCAAATCTGCTGGGGCTTGGCAACGCTGCCACCCCGCTTGGAATCGAGGCCGCCCGAAAGATGAGTCGGAAGAGTCCGGGCGTGGCTTCCGACGCGCTGTGTATGCTGGTGGTGTGCAATACGGCTTCCATTCAGTTGATTCCAACTACAGTGGCCACTGTGCGGGCAGCGGCAGGAAGCGCGTCCCCCTTTGATATTCTGCCTGCGGTGTGGCTGGCCTCGACTCTGTCTGTAGGGGTCGGTATCCTAGCCTGCAAGGTACTATCTCATGTGTGGGGAGATGTCAAAGTCCTGCCGCCCAGAAAAGCTGTCACACGCTCCAGCGCGCCCCATTCTGGTACATGAACGCAAAAAAACCGCAGCAAAAACAGATGAACGGCGCTGCACCGGAGCATGGAGGTTGGAATGGTAGATCTTCTTTTCACCATGATTGTGCCCTTTACCATAAGCGGAGTCGCTCTGTATGGGGCTGTCCACCGGGTGGATGTGTACTCCGCGCTGGTCCAGGGGGCGGGGGAAGGGTTGGAGACGCTGGTGCGTATTATTCCGGCGCTCATTGGCCTAATGACGGCGGTGTATATGCTCCGCGCCTCGGGTGCGCTGGATCTGGCAGCTACGGCACTGGCCCCTTTGATGGAGAGATTGGGGCTGTCTCCGGAACTGCTGCCGCTGATGCTGGTTCGGCCCATCAGTGGATCGGCAGCCTTGGGGGTGGGGGCAGAGCTGATTTCTACCTATGGGCCCGACTCGTATCTTGGGCGGACGGCGGCAGTTATGCTGGGCTCGACAGAGACCACGTTTTACACCATCGCCGTCTATTTTGGTTCGGTCGGAATTACCAAGACCAGGTATGCGGTGCCCGCCGCCCTGTGTGCGGACCTGACCGGCTTTTTGGCCTCTGCCTGGGCAGTTCGGCTATGCTTTGGCCCCTAAAAAGTGGATGCCGGTTCACGGCATCCACTTAAAATCCAGGTCAGAGGTCTTCTTCTCGGATCTCATTGTGATCGGGCGGAGAAATCGGCTCGTCGTGTTCCAGCAGATCGAGATAATCTTCATCCTGAAGCGTGGGCTTTCGATGCCGGGCGATGGCTATGATGGTGGGATAGAGCACAATGGCCACCAAACCTCCGGAAAAGCCGTTGTTATACAGATTCATTCCGGCCACAGGGGAGCCGGTATACAGCACTACCGAAGAGTGGAGAAAGCCGGCCAGAATCCCGTAGGGCCAGCCAAAGTAGCCGGAAATCGGGGCCAGTGTGGTGCAGAACAGACAGGCCAGTTGGACAGCGGAATCGCTGAGCGACCAATGCATGACCAGGCCGCCCAAAAAGACCCCGGTCATCACGGGGATGAGGTTGCCCGCGTGTTTTCCAAATGCGGAGAAGCCCATGATGGTCAAAATTCCGCCCAGAGTGGGACCGTTTAAATCGCCGCCCACCGACAGAATGATAAATGTGCCGATCAGTCCGTTTACCCCAGCATTGATCAGGACGGGAGCGGGGCCAAACATGCGGAGATAGTCGCTGGGTGCGCGGCCGCTGGTTTGGAGCAGTCGGCAATAGCCCGCCCAAGCAGCCCACACCGGTTTTCGGCACAGAAACAGCCCGCCCAGAATGAGGCCAAGACAGAACACAGCCAGCGCGGGGGCAAACAGGGCGTTGTAGCCCACAGCCCAGCGATAATGAACGGTGGGGTTTGCGCCCATGGAGCTGATCAAAGGGACGCAGATGAATGCCATCAGGCCGCAGGCAAACCCCACATTGTAAAGATTCATGCCGTTTTGCACCTTGTAGGTGTAGGTCGATAGGGGGGACATGAGAAACCCGATGATGACGCCGGTCAGTATCCCGGCGGCGGGCGTGCCCCAGCCGTTGTCCAGAGCGATGTAACTGACCACAGGGGCAAGGGCTGTGGCCATCAGGCCGATGGGTGCATACTTACCGAAGGGTTCCTTCCGGCTTTTGGCGTACAGCCAGGTTCCCAGAAGGATGGGCCATATGTTGACGAAATTTTTGCCGAACAGGGAAAAACCGGACATCAGACCGATGACCACCGACGTCATGCCGTTGAACGGCACGCGGGAGCCGCGGAGGATCAAAATCGAAACCAGAGTAACCAGGGCAGAGTTGATAAAGGCGGGCCCAGGTCCGGAGACCAACACGTAATCGGTAATGAGTGCATCCTCGGTCAGCACGATTCGCATCAGTCCCGGCAAAATCTCAGCGGGATCCCCAAGCAGAAGGCCGGCGGCCAGAAGAATAGCGGCATAGCCCAGCAGAAGGGGATACATGATTTGATATCGGGTGTGATGGTGAGATAATTCCATGTTTGGCCTTCCTTTCTCTCGTCAGAGGGAGCGGCAGGTCTTAGTTCCCCAAGATCAAAAACGAATTCGGTGTGCTCCAATGGGGAATCAGGAAAGAAGTCGGAAATAGTCGCTGGCCTGCTGGGCATTGCGTCGAATTTCGTCGGACAATGCCTGCATGGAGGGGAACGTTCGCTCCGGCCGTAAATAGCTGAAAAATTCCATCCGAACCTCATGCCCGTACAGGTTGCCGTCGAAGTCCAGAATGAAACCCTCCACCGTGACCCGGCCGTCGTTGTCTTTCACCGTAGGCCGGACCCCTATATTGGTGACGGCGCAGCGGCACTGGCCGTCAAACCAGACCCGGGTGGCGTAAACTCCATAGGCCGGGACGATCACGCCGGTTGGGATGCGCAGGTTGACCGTAGGGAAGCCGAGGGCGGAACCGCCGATTTTTTTGCCATGCGCGACCCGATTGGTGAGGGTGTGTGGGTGCCCCAGAAACTGAGCTGCCCGCTCCATCTCCCCCTGGGCGATCAGGGTGCGGATGTACGTGGAAGAGATGGTAATGCCGTCCTGCTCTACTTTGCCGACCACGTCACAGCCGATACCCAGTTCCGCACACTTGGCGCGCAGGCGATCCGGATTGCCCTTGCCCATATAGCCGAAATGAAAGTCGTGTCCTGCCACCACATGGACAACGCCAAGCTCGTTGACCAGATACTGGGTGATAAAGTCCTCCCAGTCCATCTTCATCATGCCGTCAAACGGCGCGACGATGACTTCCTGAATGCCGTAGTACCGGCGCATCAGCCAGATCCGATCCTCCACTGAACTGAGCAAGGGAATTGTCTGGCCGGTGATGACGGCGGTGGGGCTGCAGTCGAAGGTGAAGACGGAGGCGACACCGCCAAGTCGATTCGCCACTGCGGTGACGGTCTCAAGCAGGGCCCCGTGGCCCCTATGGACCCCGTCAAAAAAGCCCAGGGCAATGACACGTTTTGGCTTGCTCATGGTGAAAATCCCTCTCTAGTCTAGATCATACAAAACTTGGGAGCAAAAAATGCCTCAATTAATTGGAGTCTACCTCAAAAAAACTTTTAATGGTGGTCAGTTTTTCGCCGGAAACACTGCTGAGTGCCAAAAAAGTTCCATCCTGACCGTAGACTCGATATTGTCCGTCGGAGACGCCGGGCATGCCCAGAACCATGCCGTTGCGGACTTTTTTTTCTGCTTCCGCGCGAAGACTCAGGATGGGACGCCCGGCAAAATAAGCGTCTACCGGGAGGAGAAGGGATGCGGGGTCGCTTGCCTGCTGAACCTGCTCTAAGGAGACGGCACCGTCCAGCGTAAAGTCGGCCGCCATGGTTCGGCGCAGAGAAGACATTGCCCCGCCGCAGCCCAAGGCCTGGCCGATGTCGTGGCACAGAGTACGGATGTAGGTACCCTTGGAGCAGCGTACCCGTAACACGAATTCCCCGCACCCAAGTTCATCCTCAAGGGTCAGGCAATGAATGGTAACAGGACGGGGCTGCCGCTCCACCTCTTTCCCTTTCCGAGCCAGCTCGTAGAGCTTTTTTCCGTTGATCTTAATGGCGGAGTACATGGGGGGAACCTGAGAAATGTCGCCCCGAAATTGGTCCAGAATGGCCTCCAGATCCTGACGGGTGCCCGAAAAGGGCTGCCGATGCAGCACCTCGCCGGAAGTGTCCTGTGTGTTGGTGACAATCCCGAGGGCCAGCCCGGCCACATATTCCTTTTCCCCCTCTGAGGCAAAGTCCACCGCGCGGGTGGCCCGGCCGACAAAGACGGGGAGAACGCCGGTAGCCATCGGGTCCAGTGTACCGGCATGGCCGATGCGCTTCTCCCGGAGAATGCCGCGCAGCTTGGCGCACACATCCATGCTGGTCCATCCGGCCGATTTGTCAATCACAATAATTCCGCTGGGCAAGCAAACACCTCCTTATGCGCCGGGTCATGGCGCGCTTAAACAGACAATGGAGAACAGATCAAATAAAAAAGGTTGGTTTCGTGTCCGACCATCTGCGATGGGTCAATCCAGATGCCCCGATTGACCGCGTTTTACCTGATGGATAGCAGCCAGGATAGCCGCCTTGGCATCCGTTACCGTGCCACCAATGGTGGCTCCGGAGGCCGCAGCATGGCCTCCACCGCCCAGAAGGGCGCATACGTGACTGGCGTTCAGATCGGACGGATCGGTGCGGACGGACAGCTTGCACGTCCCAGGGGCTAGTTCCCGGATGGTGACGCCCGTCTTCACGCCTTCCAACTGGCCTACCAGGGCGGCAATGTCTTCGGCATCCCGCTCAGTGGCGTCCAGAGATGACATCAGCTCCAGGGTGATGGCAGCGATGGCAATTGTGCCCTGGTCTTGAACGTCAAGATTCGAAATGATGGCGCTCTCCAGGCGCATGCGTTTGAGACTCTTTGTGCGAAAGTGCCGCTTATTCAGCTGGGCTGTGGGGATGCCGCAGTCAATCAGTTCCGCGGCGACCCGGTGGGTATCCGCAGTGGTGTTTCCGTAGACAAAGCATCCGCAGTCGGTGGATACCGCCACATACAATGGGGTTCCAATTTCCGGGGTAATGGGAGAAAACTGCTTGACAATTTCAAATACCAATTCTCCGCAGGCGGCCCGCTCAGCGTCGAGACAGGTCTCTTTCGCAAAATATTCCTGAGAAGGGTGGTGGTCAATGGCCAGGTCCACTCTGTCCAAGTATGGTAAGGCGTTGTCGGGAAATAGGCTTTTTGCCGCAATATCCACCGAGATGACAGTGTTTGGCGTCCAGTCCTCCGGTTCGGACAAGCCCTCCAGATAGGGCGTAAACAGCGACGTTGCCTCACGGTTGTACAGCACATAGGCGGTTTTTCCCACCTGCCGCAGGGCCAGGCAAAGACCGGCGGCGCAGCCGATGGTGTCTCCGTCGGGGCGAAGGTGGGTCAAGATCAGATAGTTGTCATGGAACTGAAAAAAAGCAGCTGCCTGCTGTGAGGTCATGGAAGGTCACTCCTCGTCATCCAGATGGATGTTCTCGTTGGCCGGATTGGCCGGTTTGACTACCTCGGGGTTACGAAGCAGATTGAGTATGTGGGCGCCCTTGTCAATGGAGTCATCCTGGACAAAGATGAGTTCCGGCGTGTACCGCAGCTGCAGTGCCGGCCCAAGTTCCCGGCGCAGATATCCGGCGGCGGACTTCAGACCCTTCAGGACCTGGGTGCAGTCGCCCTTATCCAAAACGCTGATGAAGACCTTGGCATACCGCAGGTCCGGTGTGGTGTCCACAGCGGTGACGCTGATCAGCCCGGATACTCTTGGGTCCTTTACATTGGGGATCATGGAAGCCAGTTCCCGCTGGATTTCCTCATTGATCCGCGCAATCCGATTGTTTGCCATGTTGCGTCCCTCCCGTTTCAAAGATCCGGCAACGCCGCCGGTTCCGGTGTATGATAAGCAAGGCGGGGCGGGCGTTTTCGCCCGCCCCCCCGGTCATTGCAAGAATACAAATCGCTTGATCTGATCCATAAGGAAGGCTTCAATCATGTTGCCGCATCCCACGAAATCAAGGATCTTTTGGGAACTCATTTGAATTTTGCTGCGCAGCGGAATGGAATTGCGCATGCACAATTCCTTGGGATTTACGGTGCTGATCGCCCCCGGCACCGCTATGCGGGGCCCCGGGAAGGCGACCAGACAGCGGGAAAAAACCAGCAACCCGGCAATTATGCTTCGATCTTCTCCATGAGGAAGGCTTCGATGATGTCGCCTTCCTTGATATCCTGGAACTTTTCAATGGTAATGCCGCACTCGTAGCCTGTGGCCACTTCCTTGACGCTGTCCTTGAAGCGCTGGAGAGAAGCCAGATTTCCGTCGTGGGTGATGATGCCGTCCCGAACCAGACGCATCTGTGCGCTGCGCTGCATCTTGCCTTCCAGCACATAACAGCCTGCGACGATGCCAACGCCGGTGATTTTAAATACACTGCGCACCTCGGCCCGGCCCAGCTCCACTTCCTTGAATTTGGGAGCAAGCATACCCTTCATGGCAGCCTCAATCTCGTTAATGGCGTCGTAAATGACCCGGTACATCCGCATATCCACCTTAGTCCGGATGGCAGACTCCTTTGCGTTGCCGTCAGGGCGGACATTAAAGCCAACGATAATAGCACCAGAGGTGGCGGCCAGCATGACATCACTTTCGCTGATGGCGCCCACGGCACAGTGAATGACGCGAACGCGAACCTCATCGTTGGTCAGCTTTTCCAGTGAGGCTTTTACCGCCTCGGCGGAGCCCTGGACGTCGGCTTTGACGATGACGTTCAGATTCTTCATTTCACCGGCCTGGATTTGGCTGAACAGATCCTCCAGCGTGACCTTGCCCACCGGGTTGTCAACGGCAATTTTACTCTCGTGCTTACGCTGATCGACCAGTTCACGTGCCATACGCTCGTCAGCCACGACGTGGAAGTCATCACCGGCACCGGGTACCTCACTCATGCCGATAATTTCCACCGGGACGGAGGGACTGGCCGTTTCCACGGTCTTACCCTGGGCGTTGGTCATGGCACGAACACGGCCCACAGCCGTGCCGGCAATGATGAGGTCACCCTGATGCAGGGTGCCGTTCTGAACCAGAAGTGTGGCCACCGGGCCGCGCCCTTTGTCCAGCCGGGCCTCGATGACGGCACCATGGGCGGAACGGTTTGGATTGGCCCGCAGATCCCGCATTTCGGCGGTAAGAACCACCATATCCAGCAGATTGTCGATGCCCATGCCTGTTTTGGCCGAAATGGGACAAATAATGGTTTCGCCGCCCCATGCTTCCGCCACCAGTTCGTATTCGGTGAGCTGCTGCATAATGCGGTCGGGGTTGGCGGCGGGCTTATCCATCTTGTTGATGGCAACGATGATGGGGATTTCCGCCGCCTTGGCGTGGTTGATGGATTCCACCGTCTGTGGCATGATACCGTCGTCGGCAGCCACGACCAGAATGGCCACGTCGGTAATCATGGCACCGCGGGCACGCATGGCAGTGAAAGCCTCGTGGCC
>JAYFPV010000379.1:0-3889 GCA_034927465.1 Lawsonibacter sp. | reverse complement strand
TCAGATAGTCCACTTCGGCATTCGGATGATTTTCCGCAGGCTCAGGCTCCTTCATAAGCCGGAGCGCCTCTGCACAGTCGGGACAGCCGGAGAGATGCTCCTCGACGGCTCTGTTCGTCGTTTCGCTTGTCAGCTTATCTACATAGGACGGCAGCAGATCACGAACGATCTCGCAATCAAGCTTCTTATCCATTTGACTCCAGCTCCTTTTTCAGCTTTTCTTTCCCGCGATAATAAGTCACTCTGGCCCAGTTTTCCGTTCGGGACATGATGTCTCCGATCTCGCGGAAGCTGAGGTCTCCCAGCAGACGCAGGTACATGACCTCGCGCATCTCTGCGTCCAGCAGGTGCAGCCCGCGCATGATCTCCAGCCGGCCCGCCTTGGACAGCGTTTCAGATTCCGCTGAAACGGCAAAACCCAAGGAATCATCCAACACGTCCGTCTCGGGATGTTTGCGCCGATAAGCGGCAAGCACATTCTTCGCAATGGCACAGAGCCAAGTCGTAATCTTGCAGACACCTTCATACCTGTCGATGCTTTTGATGGCCTGATAAAAGGTCTCCTGCGTCAGTTCCTCGGAGACAACCGCATCGTGGGTAAGAGAAAAAAGGTAGCGATAGACCGTCTGCGAATGAGCGCGGTATATTTCATCCATAGACTGCATCGGACATCCTCCTTTCTGTCTGTCTGCTTATTAATGCCGAAAAAGAGCGATTCGTTACAGGTTTGAGTCTAAATTTTTATATTCCTCCGCTTCCGGTTTGTCAGGCTATACTTTCCTGATTGGATGCCGAATGACCGTCTTTCAGTCTTTCGGGGCAACCTTTCTCGCATCTGACAGATAGATTTCATGGTGCATGCGGGTGTCGCTCAGATCGTTCTCATGTCCGTTTTCCTTCAGGAAGGCATCGATAAGCGCGACCGATGCGGGCTCTTCATCAAACGGCCCGATGTGCATGATCTGCACGCAGAGGCCTTCCTCGACCGTCCGAAATTCCGCGACGGAGCAGTCCAGCTTCTTCTTTTTTGAGGCAGTCTCTACCGCCCAGTCAAAGTCCTTCTTTGACACAAAATCGGGCAGACGCAGCACGGAGATCCAGTGGAAGGTGGATTTATCAGAATAGTCCACCCCGTTCACGCCCTCCTGCCACCAAAACCCCTCCAGCGGCGGGACGACATATTCATAAAAGCCCTCGATCTTGTAGTCGCCCTTGTAACTCATTTTCAGCGTATATGCGACGGCATACAGGATCCCAATCGCCTGCTGGTATGCGCCGCCCGCCTCGTTTGGGTCGCCTTTTCCGCGCACGGCAATGTAATTGGCCTTCGGAACGTTGACGATCTGCGGCTTGCTCTTTGGCAGGTAGAATTCCTTGTACTCTTTCTTGAAATCAAACGCCATGTAATCCCATCCTTTCCGATTTCCGAACGCAAAAAACGCTTGTTATATACAGCAAATTCTGATTTATCACATCGCTGACATTTCCCATGCGCGAAGCGACGCCAGCTGCTGGGGCGTATGGAACCAGTGTTCACCCTGTTCGCAAATCGTCATGGATGCGGCGTGCGCATCGGCAAACGCTTTGATCGTTTTCATCGTGGTCAGGTTGTCCCGTTCGGCGTAAAGAATCGCCGTTGGTTGGCTCCAGACACGGAGCGGATGCTCTCTTGCCCAGCAAAGATAATGCCACGAGAGCGTTTGTCCGAAGTTTGTGGAAATCTCGCCCTGCCGACGGAGCATGTCCTCTGTCACACCCGCCCAGCCCATCATGTCGCAGATCAGCCGCTCCATATCCACAATCGGAGACACAAAAAGAGTCTTTTCAATTTTCCCGTCCGCAAATGCCAGCATGGAAAAATAAGCCCCGATGCTGTTTGCCCGAAGAGAGGCCTCGCTCCAGCGTTCCTTCAAGTATGACAGAACCGCCTTGAGTTCCGGAACAACTGTCCAAGGAACAAATTCGCTTATATTCTCTTTTCGCTCACCATGCCCGGGCAGGTCGATACCAGCCACCTGAAATCCCAGGGGGACGGCAATCTCAGCAAACGCGGCCGCTTCCTCTTTATTCCCGCCTTGGCCGTGGACAAACAGGTATCCCTTTTCCGCCTCTTGGCCATATAGAACGACAGGAATCCCTTGAATCATCTGGTGTTCCATTTTCATATTCTCATTTTTCCTTTTTCCAAGCGCTTCGAATTTTGGAACCGGAACAGCACGCAGAACGTCTTTTTACTTGTCTTCAAAATAAGATCCAGGTATTCTTTGCTGGAAGCCATGGTTCATCCCCTCTCTGCTTTCAGTTTCAGCGCTTCCGCCAGCGTCAAAAATTTCTTCTCTGACAAGATCTCATTGGTAACATACGCCCCGTTATAGAACAGAGCGAAATTTGTCCAAGCCGTTGGCGCCGACTGCGCGGCCTCACAGCTGTCGATCAGGATACTTTGAAACGAAATTCCGGCATTTTGCGCAGCTTTCTCAATAATAGGCACATACTTCGCCGTGTAAGGGCACCCTGCTGTGTAATAAAGCACAAATCCCTTTTTGTCGGTGTGTGAGATCCGGACGCACTCCCCGAATTTTGGAACCGGTGCACCATCCGCAAACGGGAGATACAGCAGCGTAAAGTATGGCTGCGCCGTATCGGCCACGCGAAAGCCCTTGTGTGCAAGGTACTTTGGATCGGAGAGAAACGGCTGCTTCTTGGGTGATGAAATTACACACAGTCCGTGTTTGCCGGCCGCTTTTCCGTCTGCAATGCATTGATTGAGCAGTTCATTGGCGTAGCCATGCCCTTTGAATCTGCCCGACACCCAAAAGCAGTTGATATGCAGATACCCTTGTGCATCAATGGGCACCCACGCATATTCCGCTGGAATATACTCAATAAAACACTTTCCCCGCTCCTCTGCCTTGAGGAAAACGAGGCCTTCCGACAGTCGGTCGCGGAGCCACGCTTTTTTGGACGACACTTGTGGGTCTTTGTTGTTGGAAATGGCGCAGCAGATGTGCTCGGAATCCAGATTGTCCGGCGTCAGTCTAATATAATTCATTCGCTTTCCCCCCGATTGATTATAAGAATCGCCTTGCTGATATCCCCATCCACCAGTGGGCGCATGCTCAGCGGATAACGCAGCGTGTTTGTTTTGCGCAGTGCCGCAAGGATATCCGCCCGCAGATTGGGCTTTGCCGTTGCGAGCGCAGGCAGACTTTGAATAAACTGCCTCGCCGTAATCGGCTTTGGGTCGGTGATGTGCGACAGAATTTGATTGATATTCTCATCGATGAGGGAATCAGTATCCCATCTTGCGTTGGCCACGATTAACAGCAGTCCTCGGGTACGGACATAGGAATTGTCGCTGTCCAGCATCCCGATCAGCCGCGCCATATAGGAATAGACAGCGTCAGAAGTCTCACCGATCGTTTGCAGTTCTTTCATCGCGGCACAGCCATCCGTCGGCCTTTTTACTGTCAACTGAGCCACCAGATCTTCTATATGCGCCATCTTTCACGCCTCATTTTTTCAGGACTCTTTCCAAATAGGCGGCATCCAGCAAATTGACGGTTTCAAATTTCCCCTTATAAAACACAGCCCAATTATTGAAAACGCAGGGCAATTCCTTTGCTTTTTGCAGTGTATCCACCTGAAGAAACGATACCGGGACATCATCCGTCTCGCAACGCCGTTTGATCATCTCAACGTTCTGGCAGATATAGGGGCATTGCAGATCATAATAGACGGTCAGCTCTTTGCTTTCAATTTCTTCCTTTTTGGCGTTCTGCAAGAATCTTGGAGTTGTCCCATCAAAGGAAAGCGCCAGCAATTCATAACCGCTCGCTGTCGTATCCACAACCTCGAAGCCGAACCTCTTCGCAAAGGATTGGTCGGA
>JAYFPV010000199.1:0-10942 GCA_034927465.1 Lawsonibacter sp. | reverse complement strand
TGGTCCGGGAGAGCGGAGCAGAACGTCGTCACGTCTGATTGCTATCAGGGTGGCACCTGTGTGCTGCCAAAGCTGAAGCTCCTGAATGGTCTTGTGCAGGTGTCGGCACCGGGTGGTGAGGCGAAGGGAAAAGGGCATCAGCGGATTCATGGAACGGAAATGTTCGGTTGCGCCGATCAATTCAGTCAGATAATTGTGCAGGCTGGTCATTTCTTTTTGCTGCCGTTGGATGCTCTGGGTGATGTCATCACGAATGGTTTCCAGTGTACTGCGTTCCTCGAACTGCTTAAGGAACGCCAATGCGTTTTCCCTGGATTTGATATACATGCCGCTGCCTTTTTCAGGCGCCACGATGTCCAGGTCGGAAAGAATGCAGAATGCTCGGCGAGCGGTTTCTGGTGCTACTTCATAGTGGCTGGCGACAAAGGAACGTCCGAAAATCTTTACCCCAACGACATACTTCTCGTTGGCAATTTTTGATGCAATCTCAATGGCAATTTTTTGATAGCGCGGAATGGATACGATTGGTTTTTCCTGGTCTTCCATGGTAATTCTCTCCAATATTCGTTTTTCCTGTTTTGTTATTGTTTGCAGGCGAGCAATGAAACATTCACGGGAGGCTGAGGCCCCTTTTTTTCTACATAAAGATACCAAAAAGCGGCTCGTTTGACAAGAAAAATCGGATTGTGTGCGGAAGGTTCAAAAAAACAGGATGATAAGGCATGAACGGGGAGAAAGATGTGGAAAAAAGGCAGACCGAGCTTGACACACCGGGCGGACGATGATAATATAATGAACTGTAATAGCGCGAAGACCGGAAAGAGTAGCATTTTCGGCAACGAACAGAGAGGGCCCTCCACCGGCTGAAAGGGGGCTTGCGGCGGCGAGGTGTGAAGTGCATCCGGGAGCGTGGGGCGTAATGGCCCGCGGCTTGGCCCCGATACTGGCCAGACAAGTGAGAAATAAGAGTGGAACCGCGAGTGAATCGCCTCTTATGCCCGAAGCGGGTATAAGGGGTTTTTTGTTTTCTGAAAAGGGAAAAGTTCTGTTTATGTTTGCTTTGTGCGCGCCTGAAAAGAGCGGGTTAGCAAGCAATGAAGAAGGAGGAGCCATGTTTCAATCTCTGAACGAGACTCTGGAGGCTTATCAGCGCCGGGATCCGGCGGCCCGATCCAAGCTGGAGATTTTCCTGTTGTACCAGGGTGTTCACGCCACATTGTATTACCGCCTGGCCCATTGGTTATACTGCCGTCACTGGAAATTCCTGGCCCGATTTGTTTCCCAATGGGGCAGATTCTGGACAGGAATTGAGATTCATCCAGGGGCGAAGATTGGCCGCCGTTTGGTCATCGACCACGGTATGGGCGTGGTCATTGGTGAGACGGCCGAGGTGGGGGACGATTGCTTGATCTACCCCGGGGTAACCCTGGGGGGGACGGGAAAGGACCACGGAAAGCGCCATCCAACCATCGGGAACAACGTGCTGATCAGTTGTGGGGCCAAGGTGTTGGGGCCCTTTAACGTTGGGGACAATGCTCGGATTGCGGCGAACGCCGTGGTCCTTGGAGAAGTTCCAGAGAATGCCACCGCTGTGGGAATTCCTGCCCAGATTGTCCGTATTGCCGGACGGACCACCACCCATTATGCCGACGAGGTGGACCAGACCAGCGTGGAGAATCCCACGCTGGAACGACTGGCAGCTTTATCCGCCCGGATGGACTTTGTAGAACGGCTGCTGGATGAACAGTTCATGCCAAGCGCGGTTCGGCCGGATTCACAGGGGCCGAAGCGATTTGCTTCCAACGACGAAAGAAAATAAGACAAGGAGAATGCGCCATGTTGCTCTATAATTCCGCCACCCATAAAAAAGAGATCTTTCAGACCCAAACCCCCGGCCATGTGGAGATGTATACCTGCGGCCCCACGGTGTACCACTTTGCCCACATCGGCAACCTGCGCTCCTACATCATGGAGGATGTGCTGGAGAAGTTTCTGCGCTATACAGGCTATGAGGTGAATCGGGTGATGAACATCACCGATGTGGGGCACCTGGCCTCTGACGCCGACACCGGCGAGGACAAGATGCTCAAGGGAGCGAAGCGGGAACACAAAACCGTTATGGAGATTGCTCAGTATTACACCGAAGCCTTTTTTGAGGATTGCTTCAAGCTGAACATTCGAAGGCCGAATACTGTACAGCCTGCCACCGGCTGCATCAACGAGTATATCAAAATCATCTCCGGCCTGCTCGAAAAGGAGTATGCCTATGTGGCAGGAGGCAACGTATACTTTGACTCCTCCAAGTTGGAGCACTACTATGTCTTCAACGACTACGACGAGGAGGATCTGGCAGTGGGCGTTCGGGAAGGCGTAGAAGAGGATGTCAACAAGCGCAACAAGAATGACTTTGTTCTCTGGTTTACCAAGTCCAAATTTGAGGATCAGGCCCTGAAGTGGGACTCCCCCTGGGGGGTGGGCTATCCAGGATGGCACATCGAGTGCTCCGGCATTTCCTTGAAGTATAACGGAGAATATCTGGACCTCCATTGTGGCGGCATTGACAACGCGTTCCCACACCACACAAACGAGATTGCACAGTCCGAGGCTTACCTGGGACACCCGTGGTGCAGGCAGTGGTTCCACGTCCACCATCTGAATACCAATTCGGGCAAGATGAGCAAGTCCAAGGGGGAGTTTTTAACCGTTTCGCTGCTGGAGGAGAAGGGATACGACCCCTTGTGCTACCGTTTCTTCTGTTTGCAGTCTCATTACCGCAAGGGGTTGATTTTCTCCTGGGAGAACCTGGACAATGCCGCCGTGGCGTATAATAAGCTCATCGCCCGGATTGCCGCCCTAAGGCCGGAAGACGGCCCGGTGGACGAGGCCGTTTTGGCCGAGTATCGCGCCAAATTCGATCAGCAGGTGGGCAATGACCTGAACACATCCATGGGAATTACCGCCCTGTATGACACGCTAAAGGCAACGGCCAACGACGCGACCAAGCTAGCCATTTTAGACAGCTTTGACCAGGTGCTTTCCCTGTCCCTGCTGGACAAAGGAGAGCAGAAGCGGAAGGAACTGGCTGCCAGCCAGCAGAATGCAACATCTCAAAACGGTTATACCGTCACCGGCGAGGGGGACCCCGCCGTCGACGCCCTTGTATTGGCCAGAGGGGAAGCCAAAAAAGCCCAAAATTTTGCCGAGGCCGACCGTATCCGGGAGGAATTGAAGCAGCAGGGCATCGAAGTCACCGATGTGCCGGGCGGTGCCGCCTGGAAGCGGATATAAGCATCAACGCGAGAAAAGACACCGCAAGGCCGTTTGACTTCGGCCTTGCGGTGTCTTTCCAATTGGAAAAGGTAATATTTGCTTTGAACCATTGACAGAAACATGATTTTCTGCTATACTCAAATAATACTAATAGGAACTATTCTTGTTTCTAAAAACTAATGAAAGGAAAGCGAGGAACAAAAAATGCGTGAATTAAAGGGAAGTAAGACTGAGGCCAATCTGTTGACAGCATTTGCGGGGGAGTCCCAGGCCCGCAACAAGTATACGTATTTTTCATCGAAGGCCAAAAAGGACGGTTATGTCCAGATTTCTAAAATTTTTGAGGAGACTGCCGCCAACGAAAAGGAACACGCCGAGATTTGGTTCAAGCTTTTGGGCGGCATTGGAACCACGGAAGAGAACTTGAAGTCTGCTGCCGCAGGGGAGCACTATGAGTGGACGGATATGTATGTCACCATGGCAAAAGAAGCCAAGGAAGAAGGCTTTGACCAGATTGCATTCCTGTTTGCCGAGGTAGCCAAGATTGAGAAGGAGCACGAGGCCCGCTATCTTAAGCTGCTGGCAAATGTGGAGGGCGGCATCGTCTTTTCTCGTGACGGCGATATGGTTTGGCAGTGCAGCAACTGCGGCCATATCCATGTGGGCAAGCAGGCACCAGAGATTTGTCCGGTGTGCTCCCACACCAAGGATTACTTCCAGCTGAAGGCTGAGAATTACTGATTATGATTAAAAGGGACTGCGGCAGCGCCGCGGTCCCTTTTGTTTATTGAGGCGCCGTCCAAGCGGCATCGACTGCGGTCCGGCCAGATCAGAATAAAACAGCGGCCCCAGAAGGGGGCCGCTGTAGAACCTGGCACAGGCGGATGTGATCATAGAATCTTGGACAGAAACAGCTGTGTTCGGGGATTCTGGGGGTGTGCGAAAAACTCCTTTGGGGTGTTCTGCTCCACAATTTTCCCTTCATCCATAAACAGAACCCGGCTGCCCACCTCGCGGGCGAAGCCCATCTCGTGGGTGACCACCACCATGGTCATGCCGTCGTGGGCCAGTTCTTTCATCACGTCCAGTACCTCGCCCACCATCTCGGGGTCCAGGGCGGAGGTCGGCTCGTCAAACAGCATGACCTTCGGCTGCATTGCTAGGGCACGAACAATGGCAATGCGCTGCTTCTGACCGCCGGACAGCTGGGAGGGATAAGCATCCGCCTTTTCTTCCAGACCGACTCGCTGGAGGAGGGATGTTGCAGTGGCATCCGCTTCGTTTTGTTTCATCAGGCCGGTCTGGACGGGAGCCAGCGTAATATTTTTGCGGATCGTCATGTTTGGAAACAGATTAAAGTGCTGAAATACCATACCCATTTGCTGACGGATGGTATCGATCTTGGCCTTTGAGTCGGTAATCACCGCACCGTTGAAGGTAATGGTTCCCTGAGAAGGGAGTTCCAGCAAATTGAGGCAGCGCAGGAAAGTGGACTTGCCCGAACCGGAAGGGCCGATCACCACCACTTTTTCACCTGGAGAGATGTGCTCGGAAATTTGATCCAGCACCAAGTGCGTCCCAAAGGATTTGGAGAGCCCTTTAATGTCGATCACTTTGACGCAGCCTCCTTTCCAGTTTCCCTTGCAGCCATGAAAACACCATTACTAAAGCCAGATATATGACCGCGGTACCGATTAAGGGAAACATGGCCTCGTAAGTACGTCCGTAAATGCCTTGAGCGGCATAGAGAAGTTCTTTTCCGCCGATTACGGTGATGAGGGAGGTGTCCTTTAACAGGATAATAAACTCATTGCCCAGCGCGGGTAGAATTGATTTAAAGGCCTGGGGAATTACGATAAAGCGCATGGTATCCATATAGTTCAGCCCCAGAGAGCGGCCAGCCTCCGCCTGGCCTGGGTCAAGAGACATCAGGCCGCCTCGGATAATTTCCGCTACATAGGCTCCGGAGTTGATGCCAAGGGTTAAGGCACCCACGGCAGTAAAATTCCGGCTTCTGGAAAAAATGACCATTCCCATAATTAACAGCTGGACCATCATTGGGGTTCCGCGGATGATGGTGACATATATTTTACAGATGATATTTACAAACCCAAGAAAGAAGTTGCGGCGGTCTGGGCGCTGCTGGTCATGGGCAGTTCGTACCATGGCAACCGCCACGCCGAGTACGATGCCAAGAGCAAGCGCCATGGCGGTAACAAACAGTGTCGTGCCTACGCCATTCAGATATTGTTTCCAGCGGTCAGCCTCTAAAAATGCCTGATAAAACTTTACATAAAAAACCTGCCAGCCGGAAAGAACTTTTCCCCCTGCAATCAGGGCTTTCCACTGCGCATAGTACTGGGCCAAATGTCCCATGGGCAATCACCTCTGTCGGTCAAATGATGTCATGGCAAAAAGGGCGGCAAGGCCGCCCTTTTTGCGGAATCGCAGTGTTAGGCTGCGGAGATATACTTGTCAATGATGGACTGGACGGTGCCGTCGGCAGTAAGGTCGGCCAGCGCGCCGTTGATGGCGGTCAGTAAGGCGGTGTTGCCCTTATTCACACCAATGGCGTAGTCCTCGGTGACATATTCGGTGTCCAGAATGGTGAGACCGGGGTTAGCGGCTACAAACTCATGAGCGGGCGCGCTGTCGATGACCACGCAGTCCACCTGGCCGTTCATCAGCGCCTGAATGGCGGTAATGCCGCTGTCATAGGCCACTACATGATCCTCGCCGTAGTCGTCGGTGCAGTAGATGTTGCCGGTGGTGGCACGCTGGGTGCCGATCATCTTTTCACCCAGGTTATCCAAAGTTACGTCGGAACCCTCGGGCACGATGACCACCTGAATGCCGGTGGCATAGCTGTCTGAAAAATCCATAACCAGCAGACGATCGTCGGTGACGGACACGCCGGCCATAACGATATCACTTTTCCCCTGCTGAACCCCCAGAAGAGCGGCATCAAAGTCCATATTGTCGATGACCAGCTCCAGGCCAAGCTTGTCGGCAATGGCTCCGGCAATCTCCACGTCGATGCCCTCGAATCCGCCGGAATCGTTGGTCATTTCATAGGGGGGGAATGCGGCGTTTGTGGACATAATTAGCTTTCCATCCTGAATTGTGACAGCCTTGCTGCTATCACTGCCGGAGGAAGAACTGCCCCCGGAAGCGGCGCTGCTGGAAGCGGCGGTGCCATTGGAGCTGGAAGCACCTTTTCCGCCGCATGCGGCAAGACTAAGAACCATAGCCAAAGCCATGGTCAAAGCAAGAAACTTTTTCATGGGTTAAATTCTCCTTTTCAATCAGGCTCCGGGCAGGAGCCCGGAACGTTTCTTTGAGTATAACCCAGAGAGATATGCATCGTCAATAGATAAATATTCGAATTTAAAGAAAAAAAGCGTTGTTTTGTTGACAAAGGTTGAGAAAAAACGAGCTAAAATGACGGAATCCGTCCGACTTTAATGAACAAATGGCAGATTAAATATGCGGAATGCGGAAAAGTGAATATACAAAAAAATATTCATTTCAACAAAAAAAGAAACATTGCACTCTTTTTTTCGTCTGATTAAAAAAGAGACCTTCCAAAACTCCAAAATTTTCTTAATTTTTTGGTTTTCTCTTGCATTTTTTGGGGAAGCGGGTATGCTATAACAATGCGGCGACAGCCGTTTTGGAGGATGAACAATGAGATCGCTTTTCTATCAGGACACCTTTCCACGTCTGGTGGCCGACATGAGAGCTCGGCCGGGGAAGTGGTTCTCCCGGCTGGTGTTTTTGCTGGGACCATGGCTTTGTTTTTGGATGGTGGAGATTTTAAACCAAAACGATGTGTTTGAGGATCTGGATGACTGGCAGATTTTGATGAACATGGTTTGGTATTACAGCCTGTTTATCCTGTTTCGTCTTCTTTTGGGGCGCAATCGCTCTGCTGCTGCGCTGGGAGCGGTTTTGTCCTTTTTGGTGGGGCTGCTGAACCACTATATTTTGCGCTTTCGAGGGCGGATTCTCTTTCCAGCGGATATCTCGGGCTGGCGAACCGCCGCCAACGTGGCGGGTGGCTTCGATTACTCCGTTGACTGGTACATCTGCCAGGCGGCGGTGCTGCTGATCGCATATCTGTTTATGTTATGGATGTGTCCGGCCCAACGGAAACGCGCGAAGTTGGCACTGGTATGGGCGCTCCTTTTGTGGACGGCAGTGCTTGGCTACGGTTATGCGTTTTTCGGCACTGGCATGCTGCCTGCTCTGGATATCTATACCCAGCAGTGGGTCACCCAGCGCAATGGCTTTCTGCTCAACTTTACGGTGGCGCTGCGGTACAGCTCGGTAGACAAGCCGGAAGGCTATTCGAAAGAAGCGGTCTTGAACCTGATGGACCAGTACCCGAGCGTGGCTGAGAATGAGAATGTCACCCACCCGGTAAACATCGTGGTTATCATGAACGAGTCCTTTGCCGACTTTCGTATTTTTGACAACTTTGAAGCGTCAGAGGACCCAACCCCGTTTCTCCATGCAATGTCGAAGAATACCATCAAAGGCTGGATGTATTCTCCCGTCACCGGGGGCGGAACCGCCAGTGTAGAGTTTGAGTACCTCACTGGGTTTTCTACTTTGTTTCAGCCTCCCCACACGGTAGCCTATCAGCTGTATGTGGAGGAAGGCATGCCCTCTTTGGCGGCCCTGGCTAGGTCAGACGGTTACGAGGCTACTGCGTTCCATCCATACAAATCCTCGGGCTGGAACCGGGTGCTGGCCTATAAAGATTTGTCCTTCCAGCATCAGTTGTACGAAGAAAATGTGGAAAATCCCTGGTATATCCGCAGCTATATTTCAGACCAGTCCGACTATGAGACCATTTTTAAAACAACGCAGGGGCAGGATTCCAGTTTCGTCTTTAACGTTACCATGCAGAGCCACAGCGGATATGCCCAGGGCTGGAACAACCTGGAGCGGGCCATTCAGCTGCCGGATAACCTGAAGATAGCGGATTTCACTGCGGAGCAGTACTTCGATCTGTCCCGGGAGAGCGACAAAGCGCTGGAAGAGTTGCTTACCTATTACAGCAATTTGGATGAACCCACCCTGGTGGTGTTCTTCGGCGATCACCAGCCCCCCCTGAAGAATGCCTTTTATGAGAAACTTTATGGCAAGGCAATGTCCGATCGCACCACGCAGGAGGTGATGCAGCAGTACGCGGTCCCCTTCTTCATCTGGGCAAACTATGACATTGAGGAGCAGGAAAACGTGGTGATCAGCCCGAACTATCTGGGAGTCCTGACCGCTCAGGTAGCCGGACTGCCGCTGACCGGATATATGAATTTTTTGTGTCAAATGTATCAGGAGCTTCCCGCCATTACGCCAGTAGGCTTTATCACCGGGGATGGGCAGTTTTTGCAGAAGAAGGAACTGAATGAACAACAGCAGAAGTGGCTGCAAACATATGAAATTTTGAACTACTGCGGTATGGTTGACCTGTTTGAGAAAGCCAGACCCATGTTATGTGTGTATGATCAGTCAGATCAATCATAAGAAAATAGAAAAAGCCGCCTGGCTGCGCCGGGTGGCTTTCTTTCATTGCAGATGATAAAATAAAAAAAGAAATTTTTTGCAATCTTCCCACTCCGAATCCGTCTGTTCTTATGGAAGAAAAGAAAACGCATCAAAACGAAGGGAAGAAGGAGGTGTTGAAAATGGAGGACGGCGCGATCATCGAGCTGTATTGGGCCCGGGACCAGCATGCCATCATAGCTTCGGACGAAAAATACGGCGCGCTGTGCCGCAGGTTATCCCATAACATTTTGTCCAGCCGGGAGGATGCGGAGGAGTGTGTCAACGATACCTGGCACAGGGCTTGGAATACGATGCCGCCCCAGCGGCCCGGTTCCCTGCGGGCCTATCTGGCAAAAATTGTGCGCAGCCTGTCCATCGACCGATGGCGGGCCAAACGCGCCAAAAAGAGGGGAGAGGGACTGGAACTTCTGCTGGAGGAACTGGAGGAATGCGTTTCGGCGACGCCCAGCGCGGAAGCGGCAGCAGAGGCGAGAGAAGTGGCAGGATGTATTGATCGGTGGCTGGATGGGCTTCCACGGGAGGATCGGGTGGCCTTCGTCGGTCGATATTGGTATGGAATGCGAATGGATGAGTTGTCTGACAGAGTCGGAGGCAGCGCCAGACAGATGACTCAGCGGCTGTTTCGCCTTCGGAAAAGCTTGCGCAAGGCGTTGGAACGGGAAGGAGTGATTCTGTGAGTGAGAAAAGTGAACGCCTGTTTCAAGCAATGAATGACATTGGCACTGAAAAGATTGATGAGGTGGCTGAGCAGCCGCGAACGAAAAAACGAAGCCCCTGGATAAGGCGGACTGCTCTGGCTGCCGCGCTGGCCCTGACAGTGGGGCTTGGTGGTTATTTGCTGCCGAAGATGGGAGGCTGCTCCGGAAATTCTGGGGCCGGAACGGCGGGAACCGGAGAAGCGTCTGCCTTCCTGTCTTATGCAGGGCCGGTGTTTCCCATGACGCTGAAGGAAGAGAACTCCGCCATCACCGCCGTCCGGGATATCACCCTGGACTTTGCTCCTTGGGTGCTGCTGTGGGTGTCCAACGAGGAGGAGGCCGCCTCCCGCACCGACTTGACGCAGGCGGAGCGGCAGGAAGTGCTGGACGACTACAACGAATGGTTTCCCGAGGGGGGATATTCCAAAAGTTCCACTGATATTCTCGTCACCGATTCCTATGTCCTGACCAACGACTTGGGCGCCGACCAGCCGGTGAACGTGCTGTATCCGTTTGTCAGCTCGCTGGGGGAACTGGCAAAAAAAACGCCCAGATTGACCCGGAATGGGCAGGCGTTGGAGGCCACCGTTCATGCGGGGGGTTATGTGGGTGGATTTCAGGGCGTTTTGGGAGCAGACGGTCCTTCCGAGGAGCAGCTGAATCTGAATCCGCCAACCAGCTGGGAAGGCTATCAAGCGCTGCTGTCCGACGGATCTTATTTGCAGCACGCGCTGGGGGACTACCCCGATTTAACAGGGGTACCGGCGACGGTGTATCAATTTACCAATGCCTGGGGACCGGAGGAGAGCGACGATATTCCGAACCCGTCCATCCGGGTAACCTTTGGGTTGGATTACGGGGAAACCTCGGTGTTGTCCTACGGGTTTCACTCCATGAGTCGGGATGAGGAAGAGGGCCGGATGGGGCGAGGTTTCTCCATTCAGGAGCCGGGAGAATACGGGTACGGAACGCCGTACTATCTCATTGTGCTCGGAGATGACATTCAGAATATGAAAATCCAGGGTTTTGACACCGGCGGTTGGGACACCGAGGAGCAGGTGGAGGCGGGGGTGGATGTGGAGCGGTACGAAACTGATCTGGATTCGATCCTTAAAACGGTGACAAACATAATGTTTCAATCGCACCAACAAGATCGGGCAGTGGACGACCTGCGGATGGTCGGGGTTGACTACGAGATGTACTATGGCCTGTTCTGTGAGTATCTGACCAATTACGGCGTTTTGTCAAACGATCCGATGGCCCGCTATGACACCGGATGTCTGGAGGATCTGGATTTCGAATCGGTGGACCGGGTGTTCTATCTGGAGGCGGAGGTATCCGTTCCAGCAGGAGGCTCCGTCA
The DNA here is from genome assembly GCA_034927465.1 of Lawsonibacter sp. GTDB lineage: Bacteria > Bacillota > Clostridia > Oscillospirales > Oscillospiraceae > Lawsonibacter. The sequence continues at coordinate 38 of JAYFPV010000199.1, read as the reverse complement.
CCTTGGCGGCAGAGATGACAAAGGAGGCCAGCTTTGAT
>JAYFPV010000358.1:0-2736 GCA_034927465.1 Lawsonibacter sp. | reverse complement strand
CCGCGGGCAGCGCCCAGGCCATTCCGGACGCGGGGGGAACTTTGCCGCCGGTAGATACGGTACTCTATCTTGTTTCCCTGCACTACAACTCCCCGGTGGATCAGGAGGAGTATGTACTGTACTATTATCTGCGCCTGTTTGATTCGGTCATCGTACCCTCTGACGTGCCTTCTGGCGCCTGGTACTATGGCGCCGTGGAATACGCGCTGAAACAGGGGCTTTTCTCGGGAACGGGAGCGGACTCTTTCTCTCCCGGTGGAATGGTAACCCGCGCCCAGCTGGCTCAGATTCTCTGGCGCTTGGGCGGATCAAAACAAGCGGAAGCCTCCGCCTTCTCGGATGTGGCCAAGGCCGACTGGTACTACAGCGCCGTGTCCTGGTGCAGCCAAGCGGGCTTGATGAGCGGAACCGGCTCCGGCTTCCTTCCCAACACCCCCCTCACCCGGGAGCAACTGGCCCTGGTGCTGCGGCAGTACGCCAAATCAGCCGGACTGAACACCGAGGCTGGGACAACCCTATCCCGGTTCACGGACGGAAGCTCTGCCTCAGTCTGGGCCCGGGAAGGTTTGGAGTGGGCTGTAAGCCAAGGGCTTCTGACCGGTTATGACAACGGCAGTTTGAAACCCGGAAGCGGCATTACGCGCTGCGAGCTGGCGGCGGTGCTGCGCACCTTCTGCCAAAGCCAGCTGGGACAATCATAAGTCAACAGCAAAGGCCGCCCCGAATACCGGGGCGGCCTTTTTGCTGCACGTGTATTTTCCCGCCGGAATTTTGGTTCCCGGTCGAGGACACGATGGGACGGCATGACATCGGAAGAATATCTTTTTTTGAAAAAGGCTTCCGCGTCCGGCTTTTGCTTCCGTTTGCCGCGGCGCTGCGTTCAAACCTCGCCTTTTGGGGCTGCGTCTCCCTCCGCTTCAGGCCATATCCGACCTCAAGATGCTCCGGCACCGGCTTAGAAAAGGGGCGTTCCCCTCTTCCGCCTTTCGCCAAAGGAGCAATACGCGGCGGAATTCAGATTGCATAGCTGTTTTTTCTGCCGTCCGAGCATAGTTTGTCCGCCCCCTTTGCTGTTATCCATGGTTAAAGGCTGGAATATTTGTCCAAACTAACAATACAATAATAACATCCAGAACAGCGAAAGGAGTGACGCCCATGACCGAATCGGCCCGGATTGGGATCTTCCGCCGCCCGGACAGTCCTCGGGACACGGAGCGGCGGGAACTGATGGCTTCTCTCAGTAACACCCGCACCCTGATCAATCAGGCTTATGGCAGCTTCAACAACGTCAGTGACGGCGACCTCATTGACTCCTACGTTTTTGAGATCAGTGCGCTTCAAGCCCGATACAATTACCTGCTGCGGCGGGTCAAAGAATTGGAGGCTACACCATGACTGCCCTGCCTGATTATGTGGCCTGGGGACTGGCCGGACTGTTGCTGTGCGCCGCGCTTCTGCTGCTCCACCGCCCGCTGGTTCAGTTGGTTCGGCTGGTTCTGCGCTCTTCGGTGGGGCTGGCCGTGTTGGCCCTACTCTCCCAAATCGGGCATCTGCTGGGAATCAGCCTGGGGGTCAACCTGGTTAACGCGCTGGTGCTTGGCATACTTGGCATACCCGGCTTTGGGCTGCTGCTGATGCTTCAGTGGGCGCTGCGTTAACTGCCTCGCCGGCTAGCCGGTTTGGGTTCCAAGAGGGACACACCAAGGAGCTCTTCTATCTTGCCGCAAGGCTGGATTCTCAGCCTCCATGAGCAGATATTCAAATTCAAATGCAAAGAATGACCATAAACTACCAGAAAAATACTCAATCTTTTTTCCTCATTTTTTCATTCGAGCATTGACACTCCGTTTTCTCTTTACTATAATAGAAAATTACCCCGTTCCAATTTGCGGAGCGGGGCAATTTTCTATTTTGAAAGGGGTTCTCCCAAATGAGTGACCAGCGTGTTTACAACTTCTCCGCCGGCCCGTCCATGCTTCCTCTGTCCGCACTGGAGCGCGCCGGGTCTGAAATCACCAACTACCGGGGTTCCGGCATGTCAGTGATGGAGATGAGTCACCGGTCAAAAGTTTTTCTTCAAATTTTTGAGGAGACCCAGGACAAGTTACGCCGGCTGATGAACGTGCCGGAGGGGTACAAGATCCTGTTTCTCCAAACCGGTGCTTCTGGCCAGTTTTCCATGCTCCCCCTGAATCTCATCGGCAAAACCGGAAAGGCGGACTACGCCGTCACCGGCAACTTTTCCAATTTAGCATATAAAGAGGCGCAGAAGTACGGTCAGATTAATCTGGCCGCCTCTTCCGAGGACCGCGGCCATACTTACATCCCCAGCCAGGACCAGCTGAAGCTGGATCCGGAGGCCAGCTATTTTTATTACTGTTCCAACAATACCATCTATGGCACCGAATGGAAGTATGTGCCGGAAACCGGCGACGTGCCCGTGGTGTGTGACATGTCCTCCGACATTCTGTCTATGCCTGTGGACATCTCCAAGTATGGTATTGTTTATGCCGGTGCCCAAAAGAACATGGCCCCCGCCGGCCTGACCGTGGTCATCATGCGGGAAGACCTGGCCGGCCACGAACTGCCCTATACGCCGCTGATCATGAACTACAAAACCATGATCGATAAGGACTCTATGTACAATACCCCGCCCTGCTGGTGTATCTATATGCTGGATCTGACCCTGGACTGGGTAATGGAGCAGGGCGGCTTGGAAGGCATGGAAACGCGGAA
>JAYFPV010000051.1:0-2755 GCA_034927465.1 Lawsonibacter sp. | reverse complement strand
TCTTTACTTTTATTTTTATATATATTATAATATATATAAAAATAAAAGTTTCATTTTCCTTTGCCGTGGAGGAACCAGGCGTGGATATCAATCAGATTATTGTTAACATTATGGCTGCATTTATGGTTCTGGCCGCCATTGATAAATGTTTTGGCTCCCGTTTTGGGCTGGGCGGCAAATTGGACGAGGCGTTGGATACCATGGGTCCTCTGTGCATTCCTATGGTCGGGATGATTCTTCTGGCCCCCAATATCGGTCGGATTCTGGTGCCGGTCATCAGCCCCTTTTTCCGCATTTTGGGCGCTGACCCGGCCATGTTTGCCACTTCAATTTTGTCGTGTGATATGGGCGGATATCCGCTGGCCATTTCCATGGCAGACACCCCGGAAGCCGGACAATTCGCGGGGTGCATTCTGGGCTGCTCGCTGGGCGGTGCAATCTCTTTTATTATACCGGTGGGCATCACCATGGTCCGGAAAGAATATCACTCTTATTTTGCCATCGGCGTGCTGGTAGGCATTATTACAGTTCCCATCGGCCTGGTCACGGGCGGCCTGCTCGCCGATTATCCGATTTCCATGATCGTTCATAACACACTTCCAATTCTCATCTTTTCTTCGATTATTGCGGTTGGGCTGTGGAAGGCTCAGCGGGCATCTATCTTCCTGTTTGGAATCTTTGGCCGCATTCTGGCCGCATTCTCTATTGCTGGTTTCGCCATCGGCATTGTCCAGGAACTGACTCCGGTCACCATAATTCCAGGTCTCACTTCTGTATTGGACGGCATCAAAATTGTCGGAAGCGTGGCGATTGTGTTGTGCGGGGCTTATCCCATGCTTCATTTGTTCACTCTTCTGTGGGGCTCCTCCATCCAGCGGCTTGGCCGTTTCTTGGGAATCGACCAGACCGCAACTACCGGCATATTTGGCGGGTTTGCGAACATTATGCCCATTCTGGGCAGCTGCAATCACATGTCTCCCGCCGGCGTTGTGGTTTCTCTGGCCTTCGCCGTAAGTGGCTCCTGCACATTTGGAGATCATCTCGGTTACATCGCCAGCGTGGATAAAAGCATGATTGTTCCCATGGTGATCTCAAAATTAATCGCCAGCTTCAGCGCAGTCGTGGTAGCGGTAATGATTTGTAAACAGAAACATTTTTCTTCCAAACCTCTCTTGCAATCGGCGGAAGCCTGCAAATAATTTCCTGTGCTTTTGCTTTGTTTGGCATAGAACAAACCTCTCTCGTACCAAACTTTCTCTTGCATAATACAAATTTTTTGTTATCATAAACATAGCTTGTTTTCTTAATTTTTCTCGTCCGGGTGTTCTTCTTGGATTTTGTGCCAGATCATGCGTTGGTCTGTTTCTTTCTCTTTCCCTGAGCATCCCCCCGGTCCATTGTTGATTCAGCTTCAATCATCCTTTGTTGTACGAATCACAGGCACTTTTCTAGCATATGTGCAGATTGAGTTCCGTTACCTTCCTCAACGCTCGGATTTCCGCACCTCCCTGCGTTTTCGATTTTCTCTCAAAACCGAGGTGTTTTGCATGGATATTACCGATATTAAAGCGGAAAATATCAAAAAGATACTGAATACGCTACGTTTTTCCTCCGGAATGACCAAACATGATATTGCTTTAACCACAGGGCTGAGTTTTTCTACCGTATCAAATCTATGCAATGAATTAAAAGAAAACCAAGTCCTGTATGAGGAAAAGCTGAACGATTATTCCGTCGGACGAACTCCCAGTCAGCTGATTTTCTCCGGAGAAAAATACTGTTCCATTTGCGTTGATCTGCAGCAGGAAGATGTGCTGAATTTTGCAGTCTTGGACTTTTCCAACAACCGACTGTATGAAACCCACCTCAACACGTCAAGGTTTTACGACATTTCTCAGTGGATTTCATTTATCGATGACACCTATCAGTCTCTGCTTCAATCCAGCGATTTTTCCGGCGTTCAGTTTGTCGGAATCGGCGTTTCCGTGCCCGGTATTTATGACCGAACAACCGGACACGTGGTGAACTGTACTTCTTCGGCATTGAATCATATTCCGCTTCGCTCTATGCTGAGCGAGCGGCTCGGGTTGCCCTGCTTTGTCGATAACGAATCCAACTTATGTGCATTGTCTGTGCGGCTGTCCCATGAAGACAATGACAACATCGTTTATTTACACAGCTCCTCTGGTCTTGGCGTCGGCATCATCTGTGACGGGAAGCTGCTCCGCGGCAGCAACGGATACGCGGCGGAGGTTTCTCATGTCCCCTTAGGGGATCCAAAGATAGTCTGTCCATTCTGCGCAAGCCGCGGCTGCGTGGAAAGTGACCTTGCGCAGCGCGGCATGGATGTCCTGCAATTTCCCGCTTTGACCGCTGAGGAGCGCCAGCGTCTGATTCAGGACCGCGGGCAAAAGCTGGGGGAATTGCTTTCCATTTTAATTAATTTATTTGACCCAACCGCCCTTTACATCGGTGGAAACGCCATGGCAGAATATGAGGCCATGTCTCCCCACGTCATTTCAATTTTGAACCAACGCTCCCACCTGATCATGGGCCGGGGACTTCAAATATTTCACGACACCAACAGCGTGCAAACCATCGAGCGGGGCATCAATCAGATTATTTATGAAAACTGGAATCCTGGAAAAAACTCGCTGAACTGTTAAACAGTTCAGCGAGTTTTTTGACAGGCTAAGGAAAATTTTGGAACGTTTTAAACATACTTTCCAAATTCGACTGATGGAACATGGAAGGG
>JAYFPV010000057.1:0-6369 GCA_034927465.1 Lawsonibacter sp. | reverse complement strand
GAAGGATATCGGCGTTGACTGCCGTTGTGCTGTCGGACACATCCCCGAAAGTGGAGTTGGATGCCCCCACAGGCACAGCCAGCGCAAACATAAGAACCGTCGCCAGCACTGCGGCCAAAAATCGCTTTGCTCTCATCACTCTTATTCTCCTCTCCTTAATCCGCCCGCAGGGCCACCACCGGCTGAAGACCGGATGCCTTGATGGCAGGATACATGCCGAAGATGACACCCAGCACCACCGAAAACAGAAACGCACCAACGGTGATAAAAGTGCTGGGCAGCATCATTATCTCATCCAACAGCAACTTTCCGGCGATCAGGGTTCCTACACACCCAATGCCGATGCCGATGACTCCACCGATGCTGCAGATGACGGCGGCCTCGATCAAAAACTGGGCAATAATGCTTTTGCGCTCTGCCCCGATAGCCTTGCGAATTCCGATCTCCCGGGTACGTTCGGTCACGGTGACCAGCATAATATTCATGATGCCGATTCCGCCCACCAACAGGGAAATGCCGGCGATCGCGCCCAGCACCAGAGCCTGCATGTTGCTTTGATTTTGAATATCCTCGGCAGAGCTGTTGTTACTTTGCACATAGTAATCGCCCGCATCCGAATTGCCCTGGTCATTTTTCGGGAACAAGCCGGCCAGAAATGCGTCCAGCCTGGTCATGGCTTCGACGGTAGCCGAAGCGCTTTTTGCCTTAACCACATAGCTGTTGATGCTGCTGTTTTTGTTCATAGACCGGTTGAAGGTATAGGGCAGGACAATGACGTTGTCCATCTCCGGCCAGTACTCGATGTCCATGGACTCATACCACCCTATCACCAGAAACGGCTGGCCGTTGATGGTAATGGTCTCTCCCACCGGATCGGTATAGTCGAAAAGGGCCTCTTTGGCGCCATACCCCAGAACACAGACGGCGTTGGTCTTTTCCACGTCCAGATAGGACATCTCACGCCCTCCGGCCAGCGTGTAGTTGTTGCATGCCCCATACTGATCCGAGCCCAGTTTGATGTGCATCATAGACTGCCAATCTACACTACCACCTCGACCCATGTTGTCCCAGTCGTTGACGGCAATCGTTTTGGCTCCGTACTGTACGGTGGCCTTATCGCCAATCTCTATGTCGGGGGTAATACCCGCAACCAGATTGTTCATGGACAAGCAGAAGTCGTACAGCTTCTGGGAGGTCTCGTTGTTCATATCGTAATAGGACGATGCCGAAACGTTGATTTTATTGTCGCCCATCTTTTCGAAGTATTCCATGCTTTTCTTGTTTTGGCCCTGGACGACCGACACCATGATGACCACCGAAGCCACACCTATAATGATGCCCAGCATGGTGAGAAAGGATCGGGTCTTTTTGCAGGAAATGGATTTGAAGGCCATTTTAAAGGCTTGCCATAAATTCACGTCCAGTCCACCTCCTGTTGGTGATCGGCAATGATTCGGCCATCGGACAGCCGCACCACCCGCCGGGCAGTGGCGGCAATGTTATCATCGTGAGTAATCAGAAGAATCGTGGTCCCCCCCCGGTACAGATCGCGCAGGATCTCCAGCACATGATGGCCGGTCCTGGAATCCAGGGCGCCGGTCGGCTCATCCGCCATAATAATTGGCGGGTGGGTCGCGATGGCCCTGGCAATGGCCACACGCTGCTGCTGGCCGCCGGACATTTCGCCGGGCCGGTGGTGCGCCCGATCATCCATGGCTACTTTGGCCAATGCCTCCATGGCCATGTCTTCTCGGTCCCAGACCGAAGTACCCTGATAAATGAGAGGCAGGGTCACATTCTCCAGCGCATCCAGCTCCTGAATCAGGTTATACCCCTGAAAAATAAAGCCAATCTCCCGGTTTCGAATTCGGGCCAGTTCCCGGTCGGACAGCGAGGTGACGTCGGTGCCGTCCAGAAAATACTCCCCATAGGTTGGGATATCCAAGCAGCCCAGCACATTCATCAGCGTGGACTTTCCGGAACCGGACTGGCCCACAATGGCCACAAATTCTCCCTTGTCAATCTGGAGGGATACCCCGTCCAGCGCCCGAACTTCGCTCTCTTTGCCCTCGTTGTAAATTTTATAAAGGTTCTGAATGTCTATCAGCATATCAGCACTCCTCACCAGCTGCTGCCCTGGTCGGTGACCGTAAAGTTGACAAAGACCATATCCCCCTCCTGAATTCCGGAAGTAATCTCCACATTCTGGGTATCGGAGATGCCGGTTTCCACAAGGACAGGGTAGTATCCCTGTTCTTCCGAGGGGAACTGGGCCTTCTGGTCAGGCTCAACGACTGGAAGATCCAGCTCAGGCACATCGTCGGGGCGGCTGTCCCGCTGAACAAACACCACCGACTGACGATTCCCGTCCAGGTCGCTGACGTACTTCACCGCGCTGGTTGGCACCAGGACACAGTTGTCGGACTCGCTGGTGACGAAGGAATATTGCAGCCAGGCGCCGTCCATCAAAGAGCCGTCACCGTTGTCCACCGACAGCGTAACCGGGTAATTGGTCATACCGCTTCCGCTCTGGGCGCTCCCCATGTCGATGGCGGTAACGGTACCCTGATAGACATTTCCGTTCCAGTCCAGATCCACCACATCCCCAGGCTTGATAAAGGAGATATTCCGGTCGTCCACCGTGATGGTGACCAGCATGGTGGTGGTATTGGAAATGATGACCACGGTGTCGCCGCTTTTCACCTCTGCGCCCTCGGACAGAGTGCAGGACGTCACGGTCCCATCGATGGGGGCTACGGCATTAAAATCATCCAGAGCTTTGACCGCATTGTCCAGGGTAGTCTGGGCCGCATCAATCTCACCCTGCTTGGCCCGAATGTCCGAGTCGATGGTGGAAGATCCTAAGTACAAAAGTGCCTCTCCGGAAGACACGTTGGCATAGTTCAGCAGCGTGCCCAAACTGGTCACCGGTCCGGCGGCTTTGGTGGTAATGGTGCGAATTTCATAAAATTCCGTTTTACCGTTCTCATACGGGTAAATCTCGGTGCCGTCCGCGGCCTTGAGCACGGCGGAAGCATCCATGTCGGCGGTGAGGGTTCCTGGATTATCAAACACGATCACCACCTCAAAGTGAACCGCCCCCTCGGGAGAGATGTAGCTGACCTTATTGATCTTCTCCACTGTGCCGCTGAAGGAGCCCATTACAGTGGGGATGGACACATCCACATGCTGTCCCACTTTGATATCCTTCTCGTAGGCATAGCTGAAATAGAGGGACAGCTTCAGCTTTTTGTCGTTGACCAGTTCGGCCACCGTGGTACCCTTTGTCACGTCCTGGTCGATGTCAAAGTCCGTCACCTTCTGAAGTTTTCCGGCAAAAGGCGCCCGTACGGTCAGATTGGACGCGTCCTTTTGAAGATCGGCCATATCTTTGTTGAGATCCTCCACCTTCTTCCGGGCGGTGGTCACCTCATCCTCGGCCGCTTGGCTGTAAATGGTATACATGGGCTGTCCGGCGGTCACAGTCTGTCCGGCCGCAATCAGCACCTCCTGCACCGTGCCGCTCTGGGTCAGGGTAATGGCCGCCGACTCCTTGGCCTTCGCGGTTCCGCTACCTGAGACTTTGCTTTGAATGGTCCCGATGGCAGCAGGCTGGGCAAAAATTTCCCCCTGCTCCTCATTGTTCGTGTGCAAAAACTTGTATAAGGCAAATCCGCCCCCTACAAACACAACCAGAACCACGCCAAGTGCCACCAGGCGCTTGACCATTTTTTTCTTTTGTGTCCCCTTCTTTTTTACGGGCGCCGGGGGCGGCGCAGGGGTCTGGGTCTGCGGGGCTGTCAGTTCTGCCATGATTTCGCTTCCTCCTCCATATATCGAACATTTTTTTGGCTCACAATAAGGGGACAGGCCTGCGCCCGTCCACAGATTCCATTATATGGTTCTTTCTTCTTTGCTTCAATTACAAGCCGATTACAAATCATTAAGATTGTCTTAAGCGCTTGCACTCGGCCAACTCTCCCGACAGATCTATTCGAGGGGCATGTTTGATTAGACGCAATTCCCCTGCAAATGTTACGTGCCCTCCGAAAATTTTCTTTCAGTGATACCTGTTCTCCAGCCGCCCGCAAGATACGCTTTGCTCTGACATTCTTTTTCCGCCATTGAAAATACGCATCGGGGGATACCATCCCCCGGCGCGTATCCTTTTTTCGATTAAATTTTTTCCATATGGGTGGCCGCAGATTTCAGCATCAGCCGCTTGGTACCCACGCCGTCAAAGGCAATCTCCACCAAGGCATCTCCCCCCATCTTTTGGATGGATAGAATCATTCCCTGTCCAAACGCGGTGTGTCGCACCATGTCCCCCTTTTGAAGCGCGGGCATCGCTCCCGCCGTGGCGGTTTGGCCCCCGGCTGTAGAGGCAGAAATGGGGTAATTCACCCGTCCCGCCCTTGTGCCCCCGCTATTCTTTGACCCCGACATGGCCCGGACAAAGCCGCCATAGGAGGGCTGGGCAGAACGCTCCCCCTCAGTTCTGCCAGGTGGAACCTTCCGGTCGGCCGGCTGTCTTTCATAGCCGCCGTACCCCGAAGTTCGGCTGGGTATCTGGCCCCAGTCCCCATCCTCCTGCGCTGGTTCCGACCAAGCGGAGCGGCCGCTCCGCTCCAGATGCTCCGGCGGGATTTCCTCCGCAAAGCGGGACGGGCGGTTGGAGCTGGTACGTCCAAACAGCATGCGCTGGTTGGCGCAGGTAAGGTACAGTTTCTCCTTGGCCCTTGTCATGGCCACATAGCACAGCCGCCGCTCTTCCTCCATCTCCTCCGTCTCTCCGATGGCCCGGATGCCGGGGAAGATACCCTCCTCGACCCCCACCACAAAGACCACCGGGAACTCCAGTCCCTTGGCCGAATGCATGGTCATCATCACCACACAATCCTGGTCCGGGTCATGGCTGTCCAGGTCGGTGTATAAGGCAATTTCATCCAGGAATCCGGCCAGCGAGGGTTCCTCCCCCGCGTTTTCCAGATAGCCGCGGATGGAAGTCAGAAGCTCCCGCACGTTTTCCATTCTGGTGCGGTTTTCCACGGTATCTTTGGCCTCCAGCATTGCGGCATAGCCGGTGCGGAGGATCAGTTCCTCATAGAACCGGTCAAGTGGAAGCTCCGCCAGCAGGGTGGACAGCTCCCGCATCAGGTTGGTAAACACCGCCAGCTTTCCGGCCGATCGCTCCAGCTCCGGGTACATCTTGGTATTGTCGATCACGGCATACAGCGCGGCCCCCTCCCGCCGGGCAATCTCCTGCGCGGTCTCCACTGTCTTGTCTCCAATTCCCCTGGGCGGATTGTTAATAATGCGGGACAGGCGTAGATCGTCCTCTGGATTGTTCAGGACGGCCAAATAGGCTACCATATCCTTCACCTCAGCCCGGTCGAAGAACCGGGTACCGCCAATAATGCGGTATGGAATGCCGTTGCGCTTGCAGGCATTCTCCATCTGGTTGGACTGGGCATTCATTCGGTAGAGGATGGCGTGATCCTTCCACTTCTTCCCCTGGCTGTAGCCCTCCAAAATCCGGGCTGCCACATATTGGGCCTCCTCGTTCTCGTTCACAGCGGAATAGAGGGTCAGCTTCTCTCCCTCGCCCGCCTTGGTCCACAGCTCTTTGCCCTTCCGCCCCTGATTGTTGCGGATAACGGCGTTGGAAGCCTCCAAAATGTGCCGGGTGGAGCGATAGTTTTCCTCCAGCCGGATTACCCGGCAGCCCTTATACTGCCCTTCAAAGGAGAGAATATTTTCGATGGTGGCCCCTCGAAAGCGGTAGATGGACTGATCGTCGTCTCCCACCACACAGAAATTTTCGTACCCCCCCGCCAGAGTGGAAGCCAGTAAGTACTGCAGATTATTGGTATCTTGATACTCGTCAATGAGTACATAGCGGAATTTTTTCTGATAATATTCCCGTATGTCATCATGCTGTTGGAGGAGACGAACGGTATGGAGGATGATGTCGTCAAAATCCAGAGCGCTGGCCTCCCACAGCCGCCGCTGATATTCCACATAAAGTTTGGCTATTTTGATCAGCCGGAAATCCCCCGCCTTTTCACACTCCCCCAAATACGTGTCGGCCAGCTTCATGGCATCCTTGGCCCTGGAAATATAGCCCAGCACCGACCGGGGCTGGAATTGCTTGTCATCGATCCCCAGATCCTTCAGGCAGTCTTTGATGACTCGGAGGGAGTCGTCGGTGTCGTAGATAGTAAAGGAGGTGGAAAAGCCCAGCCTGTCAATGTCCCGGCGCAGGATGCGCACACATGCGGAATGGAAGGTGGAGGCCCAAATGTCCTCGGCCGCCGGACCCAGCATCCTGGTCAGCCGGTCTTTCAGCTCCCCGGCAGCCTTGTTGGT
>JAYFPV010000155.1:0-21289 GCA_034927465.1 Lawsonibacter sp. | reverse complement strand
AAGTTGTCCCTATCCCGGGTGGAGAGGTTCCATGCGGACGGGGTAATGATCTGGTACAGGGAAATGACCTGATGGTCAATCTTAACCCAATGCCCCAGCGCGCCCCGTGTGGTGTCAATCAGTCCAGCCCCATAAGCGCTGGACGGAATTTCATATTCCCTTTGAAGGCAGACGCCTGGAATCAGGTGATTGAGCAGAGTCAGCATAATATCCGCAATCTTTTTTGCCTCCAGAACTCTGGCTAACGTCCGATCCATGGTGGAGATCCCATTGCGGTACTCCCCGCATAGCCACATGCGCGCCAGCGGCCCCACTTCGTACGGAAGTCCCCGGTACCGCGGCGCCTTCACCCAGGAGTAGGCATCACTCTTTGTCCGGTCGGTCTCAGAAATCGTTTCAAACGGCGTGTAGGTTTCCGGCCGTGCGGTGTACCAGGAGGAGTAAACCGTTTCCGTAATCTCTGCGGGGTTCAGCGCTGTCAGTCTGCCATTGCTGTACGTGAGCGGATTGACATACAGCGTGCCCAGCGTCTCATACCCGTTGAAGCAGCCGAACGTGAGAAGATTTCCGCAGCCTCGTCCATTTTCGAAATACTCCGGATAGGCTTCCGCAATGGTATCAGCGTCCGGAATCATGCAATTGCAGAGAAACCGCCTGATATTTAGAAGCAGCTCGCGCAGCCGTGCGATTTTCTCCGGCGTCGCCTGCGAGGTAATTCCGCCCAGAAAGACCCCGTGGTTGTGCGGCGCTTTCCCCCCCAGGATGGCCAGCATCTCATGGGCGCTTCTGCTGTATTCCAGAGAATCAAAGTAGTGCCGTACGAGCAAATCGTTTTTTTCCTTTGGCAGCCTGAAATCATTGTGATCGGTTTCAAACAGCGTGTTGCCCTTGGGAAGTTTAATGAAATCGGGCGAGGTGTACTGATAAAAGTGTCGGATGTGGTTTTGGAGAAATTCGCAGCCATGGACGATGTCCCGCAAATATCTCCCCTGCTGAGAGACAACCACTCCAAGCGCCGCCTCCAGCGCCATGGAGGAGGCCATGGAGTGCGCGGTGGAACAAATCCCGCAGATGCGCTGAGTAAAATACACGGCATCGAAGGGGCTTCTTCCCTCCAGCATTTGCTCGAAGCCCCGGAAAAGCAGGCCCTCCGTCCTCGCGTCTGTTACGACGCTATCTTCAATATCAGCGTCGATTTCCATGAACCCGCTGATCCGGGTGACTGGGTTGATGACCACTCGCTTCATGTTCTCCCCCTCAATTTTGTCGTGTCGTAGCGGATGAAGGGTTCCATTTTGTCCGGAAATCCAAACATGGCACAGCCGATACACGGGCTGTCGTCCCCAATTGGCCAGTTGACGCGATCGTTCCATTTTCGGATGGGACAATCCACCCTTGTTACCGGCCCTCTGCATCCAAGCTTGAACATACAGGTTTTCTCCCCCAGTTCCGAGGCAAAGATACCCTGGTCAAAATAGGGCCGCCTGGGGCAGATATCATGGATCAGTGTGCTGTAAAACATCAGCGGTCTCTGGCTGGCATCCAGCGCTGGTTCTCCAAACAGCATGAAATAGGCCAGCGTCCCCAAAAACCAATCCGGATGACACGGGCAGCCGGGAAGCTTGATCACTTTCCTATCAAGCAGATCTTGAACTCCGACGCATTCTCCTGGATTTGGCCTTGCCGCCGAAATACCGCCGTCAGAGGCGCAGGTTCCCACCGCGATGACGCAGGCCGCCTTTTCTCCAAACTTTTTGATCGCTTCATATGCGGTGACCGGCTGCCCCTTCCATGTCCCAATGATGTTGTACAACCCGTTGTCTTTGGTGGAGACCGCGCCTTCCACGGCCAAGATGTAGTCGCCGTCTGCCATGCCAAACAGCTTCTCCATGGCTGCTTCCCCTTCCGCGGCCATCAGGCTGTTTTCGTATCTGATGTTGACCATTTGAGTGGCCAAATTTTTAAAGTCCGGATTGGCCCCGTCAAGAAGCGAGATGATATTTCCGGAACATCCTGTCAGCTCCAGCCAGATCAGATTTCTTTTTGGTATATTCTTTTGATTGACGGCCTCTATGGCTCTCCCAACAAGCACAGAAGCCGTCTCCAATCTCATCGAGACATTCGGGCAGGTATTCCTGATTTGATTCATTCCGTCATCGTCCCAACCACCTTCAATTTGCTGAGGATCGGCTGACCGGCGTGACATGCGGCGAACTGACTTGTCACATCGGTGCCCGCCGCTAGGCCGAAATGGGTCGCGCCGCCCCAGGCCGCGTTTCTTGTGACGTCATAAACCGTGCCGTTCACCGCCACATACGCGGGACTGCCATTTCTGCCGTTGTACCCAGCCAGCTCCTCCCGTGTGAATGCCTTGGCACCGGACTGAGGACTGTCCGCATTTTCACTGTTTTGCAGGCCTTGTACCAGCACGGAAAGATTCGACATATTTTTCCGCAGGCGGTTTAACAGCCGATTCTTGACGCAGGAGTTCGAGGTTGTGTATAGGCAGTCGATGGTATCGCCCATTTCGTTCATATTCTCCTGTATCATGTTTCTGAAGATCTCACCGTTGTTCATGCATCGTTCTCCTTCTATGGTTATTCGGGATCAATACAGTATATTCATTCCAAAACGGATGTGTCTGGACTCTGCCGGTAAGGATTACAACAACTCCGTGACAAAATGAAGCAAACCATCGCGCCGATCATGCGGTGGAATGCAGCTGGCAATAAAAAATGGTGGAGCTGTGCATCCCCTATGGGATTTCCACTGTGCTGGTGCTTACCGCTCCAGCCTCTTAGCCAATGCCATAAGCGAATGCCGGTGCCTGCGGCGAGAGCACGTGCTGCAGAATAAAATACATCCCGGTGCGAAACAGCTTACGCTTTCGCACCGGGATATATCATTGCAAACCATATGGATTTCCGCACGATTAAGTTGAAATTTGTTTGATGGGAAACCTTACGGTGACGCAGAATTCATCTGGAGTTTTCACAACAAAACACGCGCCTGCGTGCTGTGCCATAATTTTTTCACAGGTGGCAAGTCCGATGTTCGTGCTCGAAACATTGAAAAAAGACTCTTTGATCTTATTTTTGATGCATACGGATAAGACAAGATCTTTGCTTGACATTATAATCTCAATCCGTGAGCCGGAAGCGGCATATTTTTGAATGTTGCCAAACAAATTATCAAAGACGCGGCGCACCGCAATCATGTTTGCCTCAATCAAGCACCGTTCGACATCAGAGAGAATCTTCACCTCAAAACCCTGGTCTTTTAAGGAGAGGGAATACTCCTCAATCAGCTGGATCAGCAGTTCCTGGCCATCTATAAGCTCAAGTCTCGGTTCCTGAAACTCGCTTCCGAATACGAGAAAATATTCAAACAGCTTATCGGAGAGTTCCTTGAGTTGGTACGCCTTTTTTTTGCAATTTCCAAGATAACGTTCCAGCTGTTCTTCGTTTTTATACTTCTTATTGGTAATCACGTCAAGATTGCCAATCAAAATGGTCAGCGGAGTTCTGAGGTCATGGGAAATGGACGTAATCAGCTCGCTGTTGGCCCGTTTCGCCTCATTTTCATTCTTGATTCGTTCCAGAAACGATTTCCGCATCTCATCGATCCCAAGCGCGAGAAACCCGATTTCATCGTGCCCTTTGATCGTGACCTGCAGATCGAGATTCCCGCTCCCGATAATTTCCATTTCATTCTGAAGCCTGCTGATATACTTGAATTTAGAAGAAAACAGTAAAAAAAAGATCACAATAAAGCATGCAAATGCCAATACGATTTCCACAACCTGTACGGTGTCGTAAATTTTCGAAGCAAGCGCAGCAAGCATAAAGAATACATTATTTTTTATGTTTGCTTGAAACACACTGCTGATTGAGCTGGTATCCATTTCCATCACTAAATACCAACCGAGTGCCTCATTGTATTTCGTGATTAGGCATTTTCGCTCACCTTCTGTGGTGTGCCATTGCAATTCGGGGACTTCAGACTGATTTAATCGTATTTTCTCAGTAATCCCAGTCCGCTTTGGCAGATCGTCTTCCCCGATAAAAAGATTGGTATCACCAGTAAACGAATTTTTAGAACCACCGGCATTGATAATGTAGACGGACAGGCCATAATCTTCTTCATATTCGCGAATGGTACCTTCCAGCGTATCAACCTGAAGACCAACGCCAATGACTCCCAGGAGCTTTCCGTCACCGCTCTCCACGCGAAAATTTACAAATACCGTAATAAAATTGTTGTTGGTCTGATTCGTATCGACTTCCAGATCATACTCATGTCCAGATTCAGTAAAATTGTAATACCAAATATCATGGACATCGTTACTGGAAATTGTTTTGTTCAAACCGTCCTGATAGTAATAGTTTCCGGTCTGCGCAGAAATACAGAATACCGTTGTATATCCGTATTTCTCCTGATATGTTTTCAGATAGCTGTATAACTGGTTCAAATACGTATCATTTTCAGCGTCTTCCGATTCTTCTATCAGCCATCTCTTTAAAAACTCATCGTTCGCCATTGTTTTGGAAACCATCACCGGTTTTGCCATGGCATCCTCGATATGGCTGGAAATATCGTTATCTGCAAGGCTCAAAATGTTTCCCATATGTTTCTCGGCTAGATCCTGATACGCTGTCGTATCTTTATAGACGACGCCAATAAATCCAACTACAATAGAAAAAATGATAATAAGGTTGCTAAACAGTAATATATGTTTTTTCACATTTTACTCCTCTTGAGCCATGTCTTATCCCTGATTCTTGGTTTACACAGTCTGCATTCGAAGAAGAACCAGGTTGCTCAAGCCTTTTTCATCCTTTGTTTACCCTATATCCGGACGGTGAGACGTTCATCTCGCAACTCCGTTTCGGCTCCGCATCCCCGGTGACTCAATTAAAACGTGACAATACGCTTCCCCTGAATGGCCCGCAGTCGGTTTTTAACATGGACTCTCTATCGTATTATACCAGATATTGTAATATTTTTCAATATTTTATCTATGAGGCAATGCCGTGTTTTCAATCGCCCACACCTCGCGGAATAAGCCGTTGTTTTCATCGCTTGAAGGCAATTTTCACATGGATCGTATGATTTCTGAACCGCTTGAATGTAAATGATCTGAGTCACCCCAAGGAATTGAGCTTCCTTGGGGTGACTCTTCTTTTCGTGTAAAAACTAATTTTCAATTTTGCTTACTCTGTGAGTCAGGGAGTAGAACTCTCGTTTTCGTACTGAACTGGGAATTGGAATCGCCCAGCTATTCTTGGCCGCATTCGTCGTGATGCTGGTGCTCGTGGCAGACACTGCCGGTGGTTTTCAGCTCGCCCTTCAGGTAATTCTCCACCGCCGTCTGCGCGTCGCCGGACGCGCCAGTAATAACTTCAACATCCCGCTCGTTGAAAATATTCACAGCGCCCTGGCCCATACCGCCGCTGATCATGACCTTTATCCCCTTGTCAGCGAGGAAGTTGGGCAGAAATCCGGGCTTATGGCCAGGATTTGAAATTGATTCCTCTTTTACAATTTTGCTGTTTTCCACATTGTACAGGCAAAAGCTTTCACAATGTCCAAAGTGCCCCGTCACGTTTCTGCCTGCTGCTGCAACCGCAATTCTGATCATTTTCTTTTCCTCCGTTTCAGATATTTGTCCGGCCAAGTGCTGGGCAAATGCGTTAAACCATTTCCCATCAAACCGTTCAATCGTCCCGGCGTCATAGGCAGCCGAAATTTTGTGGTCAATGGGGCGCTTTGCCAGCACCTCTTACAGATTGATTGCCAATCGGCTCCCGGCCGACAAAGAACCGATTTGATTTCCCATCGCCATCTTCAGGCGCCGGTACGCTTCCTGCCCCGTGCAGTGGCAGGTGTAATACCGCGCGCCGGTTTTGATCAGCTCCTGTGCGACGGCGTCCACGGCCTCTGGGGCTTCGCTTTGTCCTGAGCCGCGGCTGTGAAGATGGAAACCGCCGATCACAATGTCGGGAAAGCTTCCGCTGTCCGTTTGAACCTGGCGAACAATGTTGACGATGCCGCGGTGTGCGCACCCGGCAATCAGAAGCACCCGTCCATTTTGGCGGATCAGCAGATTCTGCTCATGGGTAAAATTATCCGGCAGAACGGTATCCCCCTCTTTTCGGTACAACTCCGCATTGCCGGACGGAACAGGGGTTTCCTCACGGACTGCCGAGAACAGCTCCAGCTCCTCATCAATCTGGGCGCGTTCCCCGCAGAAAACAAAGCGCTCGTCAGGCAAAAGTTCGGCTTCCAGCCCGATATACGCGGGTGGCCCGTCGCGCCGTTTGGCGTAATGCGGATCGAATGCCCGCTCATGCACATATACTTTTGCCCGGCTGTTTTGGTCCAAAAAGGTTTTCAGGCCGCCGCCGTGGTCATAGTGGCCGTGCGATAAAACGGCAATATCCACTGCCGCCAGATCAACGCCCAACTTCTCCGCATTCCGGGCAAACAGGCCGCTGGCTCCGGTATCAAACAAAAGCCGGTGCTTTTCGGTTTCCACATACAGGCTCAGCCCGTGCTCACATTCGAATGTTTCGGATACCGCCGTGTTTTCCGCTAATACTTTGATTATCATGGTTTTTCACCTTTCTCGAACAGCAAAGCGATCGTATCCCGATAGACATCCCGCACCGCCGAACCGGCCGGGCAGGCAACCTCAGCGATGCTCTTTCCGCTGTTGATGGCCTTGACGGCTTCCGGATCAAACGGAATAATACCGGCAAACGGAATGCGTTTTGCTTGGCAGAACGCCTGAATTTCCTTTGATTTTGCTGAATTTGTGTCGGACTTGTTGACACAGACCGCCGTTTTTGTGTGGAACCACTCTGCCGTTCTGACCATACGCTCCATGTCGCTGATGCCGGATAGGGATGGCTCCGCTACAATCAGAACCATGTCTACCCCGCTGATGGAGGCAATGACCGGGCAGCCGATGCCGGGCGAGCCGTCGATCACCGCAAGCTCCGCGTCTTCGGCGGCAGACACCATCCGCTTTTTCACCTCGGTGACCAGCTTCCCGGAGGTACCGCTGCCCGTGCTGAGCCGCGCCGTGGAAAAAACGCGGTTTTTGTCCCGGTAAAGCGCCAGTTCTCCCACCTTGGCAGGCTCCATGGAAACAGCATCCGCCGGACAGATTGCCGCACAGACCCCGCAGCCCTCACAGGCAAACGGGTCAATATGGACAAACGGCTCGCTCGTAATCGCGTCAAATCGGCAATGCTCCTGACACTTGCCACAGCCGACACACCGGCCTATATTGATCTTTGCCTTGGGCATTCCGACATAATCGGCACGCTCGGGCAAACGGCTCCAATGGGAAATCAGATGCAGGTTCGGCGCGTCCACGTCGCAGTCGGCATAGGCTTTTGCTTGTGACAGATGGATAAATGCGCCGGCAACCGTCGTTTTGCCGGTGCCGCCCTTGCCACTAAGAATCAGAAGCTGCTTCATGATGCGACCCCTTTCCAATATTTCTCAATAAGGAGTCACAGAGTACCCGGAACCGTTCGCGTTCCCGTACGGCAATTTTCCCCTCCGAGTTCAGCATTCCCAGCTCAGAATCAAATGGAATACGACCGAGAATGGGGCTGTGGTGTTCCAGGCAAAACACCTCTGAAGGATTTTCACCCTCCAGACATTTGTTCAGCACAACCCCATAAGGCTTTTGAAACAGGTTCACCAGATCGTAAACCATGGCAAGATTGTGTGCGCCGAACACGGTGGGCTCCGCCACCAGAACGCAGAAATCCGCGTACAGGATGCTCTCCATCACTGCGCAGGAGCTTCCGGGGGGACAGTCAATGAAAACGCAACGGCTTTCTTCGTAGGGGATTTTCTTCCGCAACCGTTTGATAACCGGGGTTCCGGATGCCTCCCCAATTTTCAGGCTGCCGGTATGCACGGCGATGTTCCCGGACATGCCCGTGGAAACCGTTCCAATCGTCTTTTCCGTTTCGCGGATGGCCCCTTGGGGACAGAGCAGCGCGCATCCGCCGCAGGAATGGCAGACCTCATCAAACAAAATCGGCCTATTTTCTACAAATGCCAGGGCATGAAACGCGCAGAAATCCACACATTTTCGGCAACCAGTGCAGCAGTCGGCGTTAATTTCAGGGACTTTAACCGTAACTGCTTCTTCGCTGAATATGACAGGCTTAAAAAACAGGTGCCCGTTTGGCTCCTCCACATCGCAGTCGAAATACGCCGCCGCGCTGGCGGCTGACGCAAGGTTGACGGACACCAGCGTTTTGCCCGTGCCGCCCTTGCCGCTGAGCACCGCGACGGCTGCCTCCTTACCCACCATGGCCGTGAAAGCCAGCGTGAAATTTGGAAAGCGGTATCAGCTTTCCTGCCGTCAGCGCATCGATATTCTTCTTTGTTGTCCCGTCCTGGGCGCGATAAACCGTAATTTCCGCTCCGCGCAGAACTTTTTCCGCGTTTTCACCGCAGCGTAGCGCAATCAGAGCATTTGCTCCCTGATCCGCAAGAATCTGCGCCGCCTGAATTCCAGCGCCGCTGGAGCTTTCGGCCGCACTGTTTTCAATCCATCGGCTCTGGTTTGTATCCGTATCACAGAACAGGAAATAGGGTGCGCGCCCAAAGGACGGGCATACGCCCGATTTGAGATCCGGTTCATTCATGGGAATTGTAATTTTCATTGGGATCCTCCGTTTCGCTTTTCATCGTTTCAACGTGTCTGCCACACTGGTGCCTGCGGCATCCGGTTCCGCCGCAGCCCCTTCCTTGTCCGTCGCAGAGATGGTACTCTCCGCCTTCAATTAAAAGGACCTTCCCGCCCACCAGTGACTGCGCCAGCTTTTTTCGCGCACTGTCATAGATACCCTGCACTGTGGTGCGGGAAATATCCATCTGGGCCGCGCACTGCTCCTGTGTAAAACCGCCCAGATCAATCAGCCGAATGGTTTCATACTCGTCCACCGTCATCCTGACCGTGTCGCCCGCATCCGCACGCAGATCCAGCGGTCCGAACCGGCTGCTCTCGGGAAGGCAGCAGACCCGTCTCCATTTTCTTGGTCTTGGCATTGTTTTCCCTCGTTTCAAACCAGAAATGACCGGAGTGTCCTCTGGTTATCTCTGACTGTCTTATCGGCTTTCCAGTTACTTGTCAATAACCTTCCGGTCATTGCACGGGCATTCATAGGCTCGGTCCCGTTTTTTCCTGACATATCGTTTTCATCCTAATCGTTTCGGACATATGTCATTTATGATCTTTATTATAGCTTGTTTCCGACATATGTCAAGATTAAAAATAATTTTCATCTAAGCCTTGATCTCCTGCGAGGTCAAATCAAAGGAAGGAATCGAAGCACACGAAAGTATGGCTGCTCACAGACCTTCTCTTTGTGTTCCTATGCTCCCAACTGCCAGTGATCACAATTTGACAGCAACGCCGAATGTGAAAAACAGCAGCATGGATGTAACCGGTGTTTCCCCAGCTAAATACATCCCAAAAATTTGTGCACGAAAGAAATTGAGACAAAGCTGTGGTTATTTTCCCACAGCCTTGTCTCAAATAAAAAGGATAGATACTTTTACAATACTGTTGTCGCAAAGCTGGCAATCTTATTATGCGCTCCCAACGATCAAGGCCATTGGGAACAGCGCTACGGCACCCAGGCATCGGTGTCAGGCTGACGGTAAGCAAAGTGGCCGGAAATTGATCTGCTGAAATTCACAATCACAACGCTTTGATCAATGAATGGTCGTACCCACACAAATTTCTCCGTCTTTATAATACAGGGAAACATGATTCAGCGCATCGGTGATATTCAGGTATGCATCCCCAATGATGATCTGTGCTCCTACATAAATCGTTTTGGAACACAAAATTTGTCCAAATCCTTTAGCCTTAATGGACTGGGCCATTTCTTCCAACTCATTTTTTTCCAACTCCAAGGACCGCACATTGGTTTCATATGTATATCGAGCGTTTTCAAGCGCTTTGTTTTTCTCTGGAGTAAGTCGGTTATTTGTCTCAAGCTGCTGCAATATGGCAATCAGAGGATTTAGCTTGTGATTCTGGGTCTCCATATCGGAAATATGGGCAAGTAATTTCTGCTGCCGCTCGATCACAGTCGGGTCCGTTCCCAACTCCAGCTTTGTTTTTATATTGGCCCAAGAACCGATACAGCCTGCTTCGATGTTTTCACCGGCAATGCAGCTTCCCCCCATGATTTTCGCAATCTGCCCCGAAACGATGATACTTTTTCCACACTTCACGTCACTGTTTACAATCGATTCCGCATTAATATTTCTAACCGTAAAAATCTGGCTGTTCTCGATATACTTGCACGCAAGATCACCGCCGCAGTGCACCATTCCACCAGTAATGCCGCTATGCAGCTTGACATCGCTGCCTGCTTTGATCGTTGCATTCACGACAGTTCCTTCGACTTCTATTTTCCCCACAGCCTCTAAAACAAATCCCGGCAAAACCATGCCCCGAATGCTCAGATTCCCGTTCACTTGCAAATTTCCGGTCGAGTTGTCCACATTGCCTTTGACATAGAATGTTTCTTCCACATTGATCTGTTGTCCATTAAACTCTGCCTGTCCGTCGATTTTGGACAAGATGGCAGTACCATCCTCATTCAGCTCAGTATTTCGGCCCAGATAGGATGGAACGGGTTTTCCTTTTTTTTGCGGCAGCTCTTTTCCCTGTACCGAAATGCCGGGAGTTCCTTCCGTGGGCAGAACAATTTGACACAGCGTTTGTCCCCGTTTGACATTCTCCACCATATCCAAATCACGATAATCTACATTGCCTTTTTCATCTGTCTTTAGCTGAACCCCGGATTTTTGGGTCCTGATCAAAAAGGTTGCGGTACCATCGACGCCGTCAACAGGCGCCAATCCGCTGGAAATGGGGATGCCTAAGTGATAAATCGGATTTGCAACAAGAATGTTCAGCTTTTTATAATCAACCTGATAGGTAATATTTTTTTTCGCTAATTCGTCCGTGATTGCTTCAAGGGTAGGCCCGGCACCACCGTTGGCCGGTGGTTCCATCTTAAGAAATGCCTTCAGTCCGTCATTTGAGATTGAACCTTGTATGATGGCATCCACGGGAAGAGACTCCTTATGCTCCAGTTCAGATGAAATGTCATTTTTCCCGTCACCGTTTTGCGGCGAACCTTCCATATCGATACACTCCTTTTCTCTTCGTTAAAACACATCATTCTCATTGCCGATATCTTCTGCTCGCCGCGCTTTGCAGCATTCCTGCAATCTTCCATTCCATGCGCTTCGCAGCGCTTTCCTCTGCGATCCCCCATAAACATGAAAAGCCATGCAGAAATCATTCTGCACGGTTGAGGTTGTTGCCAAAGGATAGAGGCTTCCTAGCCCTTACCGTTGTTTAATTATACCAGACATTGTCATGCCCCGCAATGTTTTAGTTATAAATTTTTTAAATTCTTCATTTTTTTAAAAAATATGTATCTTTCGAGGCAAGATACAATTGGCCAGGGAATCAACTGTGGGCACGCTGTCATTGGCAGCCTAAGTAGCAAACCGTACTCACCCTAGTAATGCCAAACTTCCAATATACCCCACTATAGGCCAGATAAAAGCCCAGACAAGCTGCTCTGTCAGAGGCATTCTCACCTGCGCGGTTTCCCGCCGCGGTAGGGCGGGGTATTGCGGTTATATAAAAAATGTTGTTCATGCAAAAAAAGGATTGACTTACGGCGCAGGATGCTGTATACCATTTGCAGAATTTCAGTTTGGCACAGTCAACGCGGCCGGAAATTCAATGATCAACGTGAGAAAGACGTGATGAAAATGGAAGAAAAAAACGGTGATGTTCCTCTCCCATCTCCCCAACCTGTGGTCGGCATTCTTTTCAACTGCAAACGAAACACCAACGGCGAAATCCCCGATGCGGAGGCAGAATACGACAGTATGGACACGGTTTATGCCATCCGCGACGCGCTGGCCTCCTTTGGAATCCGCTCGGTTCTGCTGGAGTGCGACAGAACACTTCCCGAAAAGCTGGCAGCAACGCATATCGACTTCGCCTTCAACATTGCCGAGGGCAGAAGCGGCAGAGGACGGGAAGCGGAGGCACCCGCGCTTTTGAATCTGCTGGGCATTCCGTTCACCGGTTCGGATGAGACCGCTCTTTGCATTGCGCTGGACAAGGCGCTTTGCAAACGCTTTCTCTCCTCTTACCGCATCCGCACTCCGAAGTCCCTGGTCTTTCGCAAAGAGAAGGATATCCGGCCGGGCGGTCTGCGCTTCCCCATCATCGTGAAGCCCAACGCGGAGGGCTCCAGCAAAGGGATTCCGGACGCCTGCATCGCCTCTGATGAAGCGGAGCTGCGCGCGCTGGCGGGCCGGAGTCTGAATCTCTACGGTGGCCCTGTCCTGGCGGAGGAGTACATAGCGGGACGGGAATTCACCGTCGGACTGCTCGGAAACGGCGAAGGACTGCGCGTATTCCCTCCGCTGGAGATCGTCTTCCGCAAAAATACGGATCGGGACTACCGGATTTATAGCTACGGTGTCAAACAGGACTATCAGAATTTTGTGGACTACGAGTGCCCCGCGCAGTTGACGAGCGCACAGGAGGGGGAAATGACAAAAACCGCCCGCCGCGTTTACGAAGCACTCGGCTGCCGCGATTTCGCGCGGGTAGATTTCCGCCTTTCCGACGACGGTAAGCTCTATTTCATTGAAATCAATCCGCTTCCGGGCCTTGCCCCTGGATATAGTGACTATCCCATGCTGGCCGAATTTTCCGGCGTGCCCTATCAGGAGCTGGTGCTCTCCGTACTGAACGCGGGGCTCAGCCGCTGCGGATGGAGGCGGTAATATGAAACGCTGTAAGGATTATGCCACCCATTATCCCAAGTGGAACGACTGGAAGTGGCAGGTCGCCAACCGCATTGCCACGGCGGACGGAATCGCCGGATTTCTCGGAATGTCAGAGGCGGAGAAACACGACGTGGGGCAGTGCCTCTCGGCGTTCCGCATGGCAGTCACGCCCTATTACGCGTCTCTCATCGACCCGGATGACCCGGACGACCCCATCCGCAAGGTCTGCGTTCCTTCCATCCAGGAGACCTACCCCTGTGAGAACGACATGGCCGACCCGCTTGGCGAGGTCAACGACAGTCCGGTGCCGCACATTGTACACCGCTACCCCGACCGGGTGTTGTTTCTGGTCACGCTTCGCTGCTCCACCTACTGCCGTTACTGCACCCGCCGCCGCGTCGTGGGGGAGGAGGACCGGATCATCACAGAGCCGGAGCTGAAAACGGCGCTTGGATATATTCGGAGCCATCCGGAGATCCGGGACGTGCTGATCTCCGGCGGCGACCCACTGGTCATGGGTACGGAAAAGCTGGAGCACATCATTTCAGAGCTCCGAGCCATCCCGCATGTGGACATCATCCGCATTGGCACACGCGTTCCGGTGGTGCTGCCCATGCGGATTACAGAGGAACTGCTCGCGATGCTGAAAAAGTACCAGCCCATCTGGATCAACACTCACTTCACCCACCCGCGGGAGCTCACGCCCGAGTCCGAGAGAGCCTGCACGGCCATCGTGGACGCCGGGATTCCCCTCGGGAACCAGACCGTTTTGCTGCGCGGGATCAACGACCGCACGGAGATTCTGAAGGAACTGTTTTTGACGCTGGTGCATCTGCGGGTGCGACCCTATTATCTCTACCAATGCGACCTGTCCAACGGCATCGGCCATTTCCGCACCACGGTGGACGAGGGGATCGATATTATGCACACCCTTACTGGAAACATCTCCGGCTACGCCGTGCCGAAATTCGTCATTGATGCGCCGGGGGGCGGTGGAAAGGTCCCAATTAATTATAACTATGTTCTCTCCAAAGACGACCGTGAGGTTGTGATGGAAAATTTCCGCGGGGAAATCTACCGCTATCCACAGCCAGCCAACCGTCAAAATCGCACTGACGGTCCTCTCCCCGAATCATAGCCATCTGCCATACGGGTGGTTTGCGCAAGCCCCTTTGGGTATTTGCCGGCAGAGCCTACGGGCTCGTTGAAAAGTCTGCCAATTGCATGACTTTCCCCGGCTAGGCCTGAACGGGGCTTCTTTTTGTCGCCTTTCCGAACCAGCCGATTCATTTTCTTCCCAATTTCGCCGCGTCTCCAAGACGAGCCAGAATTGTCCGCACGCTGGCAAATGGACCGCGTCGTGCGGACAGATGGGATGTGCATCTGGCGGTGTCGGCGGCAACCGGTTTAAGGCGTTTCAATACCGCGTACCATTGCGTTATCAAAAAACAGGGAGGTGAAAAAAGTCGGGTCGTCACAAGGATAAGTTGTCTTACTCCCGGGGATTCAAGTGTTTTTCGAAAGCGAGTAGGGGCAAGGGAGTTTGCGGAATGGAAAGCGCAGTTGAGCACTAACAAAGAAAAAGCAGAATAGAAGTAAGACGTGGTATCAAAATTCCTCTTGACAATAGAGACTACATTTGGTAGTCTGTGTTGGGACTACAAAGAGTGGTCCGGCAGGAGGGGATATATTTTGACAGAAATTCAGTTAGGCGTGATTGAAGCTCGTTATGCAGACATGATTTGGGAGCGTGAGCCAGTCACCTCTTCGGAACTGGTAAAACTCACAGCAGTAGCGTTCAACTGGAAGCGTACGACCGCTCACAATGTCCTGCGGCGGCTGTGCGACAAGGGTTTATTTCAGAATGACAATGGTACAGTAACTTCATGCATTTCTCGACAGGAGTTTTACGCACTGCAAAGCAAAAAGTTTGTGGAAGATACCTTTAACGGCTCCCTTCCGGCTTTTGTTGCTGCCTTTACCAAGAATAGTACACTGACACCAGAGGAAGCGACCGAAATCCGAAAAATGATTGACAATGCAGAGGGATACTAATGATGGGTGCATTTTTTTTAAAACTGCTTAATATAAACATCGCCACAAGCTGGCTAATTTTGACGGTAATCGTGTTGCGACTGTTTATGAAAAGAGCACCTAAGTGGATTCCGTGCATACTTTGGGCAATAGTCGCAGTCCGTCTTGTTTTTCCGTTCTCTTTTGAAAGCATATTCAGTTTAATACCGAGTGCGGAGACAATACCAGTTCAAGGTATTTATTCAAGTAATTCTATCGCTGCAAACGAACCGTATCATTTTCAGCTGCAAAGCGGTATTCAGACTTTTGATCGGGCTGTTAATCCGATTACCCCTGAAACGACTGGCTCCGCAATACGTTCCAATATTGAAGTTGTTGCATGGATTTGGCTTGTGGGGGCTGTCCTGTTATTGCTGTATGCAGTCATCAGCTATCTGCGAATGCGGCGCAAGGTACGTGAGGCTGTCCTTCTGAGGGATAACATCTGGCTCTGTGATGCTGTGAAATCTCCTTTTATTTTAGGCATCCTCAGTCCTCGAATTTATCTGCCCTCCGATATAACCGAAGAACAGATCCATTATGTGATCGCTCATGAGCAGGCTCATTTAAAACACAAGGATCCTTGGTGGAAGCCGCTGGGATTTCTGTTGCTGGCGGTATATTGGTTCAATCCGCTGGTAGTGGCGGCGTATATTCTGTTTTGCCGGGATATTGAATTAGCTTGTGACGAAACAGTAATCAAAAATATGAAGATGGATGAAAAGAAAGCCTATTCCTATGCGCTGGTATCCTGTAGTATGCAGCGGAAAATGGTGATGGTTTGTCCCCTTGCTTTCGGCGAGGTCGGCGTGAAGGAGCGGATTAAAACTGTGCTGAATTATAAGAAACCCGGGTTTTGGACGGTTGTAGTCGCCGTTATTACTTATGTTATTGTTGCAATGTGTTTTTTGACGAATCCGAAGGGGCATGCAATTGAGACACCGTTAGAAGGAACAGATTATTCCGGATATGACGAACTGATTGCACAGGCAAGAGATGTGCTTGAAAATTTTGACGGCAACTATCCGGGCGAGGAACCGTTCAGCAGTGTGTTTTATCAGCATTGGGACTATGAAACGCTTGGCTATCTGATCAAAGACATAGATGGCAACGGTGTGGATGAACTCATATTCGGCGCAAATACGGATGGCTGGGATAACGGAGGCTGGGACGGCATCGTTTATGACATCTATACGGTTGTAAATGGGGAAGTGGTTCATGTACTGGACGGCTGGGAAAGAAACCGATATTATCTCTGTGAAAACGGTTGTGTTGCAAATGAGGGCTCAAGCAGCGCCTTTGAGTCCAGCTACAACTATTATACATATAGCGGAACCGAATTAAAATTGGTGGAATCTGTTCTATATCACGGTTTGCAAAATGAAGAACATCCATGGTTTTATTCAACCGAGGATGAACCTGATATTAAAAATGCTGAACCGATCAGTCAGGACAAAGCTACAGAGATTATGAACAAGTACGTACATGAACATCCACAATACACCCCATTTGTTGAATAAGGTGTGGATGTAGCAGGGACAGGTGGGAGAATAGCCCAAGAATGGAAGCAATCACATCAAGTCCAAGAAATAAGGCTATGAAACGGTGTTTTTAGAGGTTACCTGATATAAAATAAAAATCTCCCGGCGGCACAAAGCCGTCGGGAGCGCCGCTTCTTTCTTATTCTGCCCTGCATCTATTTTTCTGCTTCCCGCAGCTGTGCTTTTCTCACCAGGGGCCGGTACAAAAATGAGAACTTCGTCTCCGAGCAGACGACCGCCACGAAAATCAGCCCAAATCCGGCTAACAGCCGTCCGGTCACCGGATCGCCATAGAACAGCACAGAAAACAGGACCCCGAATACCGACTCCAAAGACAGGATGACCGAGGCAGAGGCGGGGTCGGACCACACCTGACCCACGTTTTGGAAGAGCAGGGCCACAGCGGTGGCCATGACGCACAAATAGGCCAGGGGCAGATACACCGCCGGGTCGGCAAGGGCGCGGGCAGGGAACGTCTCGGTAATGGCCCCGCAAATCCAGGCGTACAGGGCCGCAAAGGCAAACTGAAACACGGTGAGCAGGGTAATATCCTTGCCCGGAGAAACCTTGGCCACCGCCACAATCTGAAGGGCATAAAACACCGCGCACAGCAGGGTCAGCAGATCGCCGGTATTTACGGACATCTGGTCGTTGAGGGACACCAGTCCAACCCCGGTGACACACAGCAGCGCGGCGGCAATATTGAATCGGTTGGGCCGCGTCTTGACCACCGCCCAGGCAAGGAAGGGAACCATCACACAGTACACGGCGGTGAGAAACGCATTTTTGGATGGGGTCGTCAGCGCCAGGCCGAAGGTCTGTACGGTATAGCCCAAAAACAAGAAACCGCCGATCACGGCGCCCCGCCATAGGTAGTCAGGGGTGTATTCCTTCCGCTTTTTCCAGCATATGAGAGCCAACAGCACCGCCCCAGCCGTAAACCGGATGGCCAGCAGAAAAAAAACGGGCAGCACATCCAGCGCATTCTTCATAATAAAAAAAGACGTGCCCCAGATGATGGCGGCAGAAAACAGCATGGGTTTGGCCAGAATTTTCATGGTTCTGGAGGACATAGAAATCAACTCCGAATTGCAAAATAGGGATCAGGTATGCTATCATATCCATTGCCGCGGGCCGGATCTCAAGAACTGCCCGTCTGGGAGGAATGAACATTTGGAATTGTTATCTCGGAACTTTTATAACCGTGATACGGTGGTGGTGGCCCGGGACCTTTTGGGGAAACACCTAGTCCGAGTCCTGGAAGACGGAACCCGCCTGGCGTGCCGTATCACGGAGACCGAGGCCTATGTGGGGCGGATAGACAAGGCCTGCCACGCCTACGGCTACAAGCGCACACCCCGCACCGAGACGTTGTTTGCGCCGCCTGGAACCGCCTACCTCTATTTGATCTACGGCATGTACCACTGCCTCAACTTCGTTACCGAACCAGAGGGGGAGCCATGCGCCGTGTTGATCCGCGGCGGACAAGCCACCGCAAATGAAGATATTATAGCAAAAAAACGGTTTGGTTGCAACCTTTCGGGAATGAGCGCCGGCCAGCGGAAAAATTTTCTCAACGGCCCAGGCAAGCTGTGCCGTGGGCTTGATCTGACCCGGGCACAGAACGGCCTGGATCTGACCGATCCCGGCAGCGGCCTGTATGTCTGCACTGGCCCCGCTCCTAGCACAATCCGGACCGGCAAACGGATCGGCATTGACTACGCCCAGGAGGCGGTTGACTTCCCCTGGCGCTTCTGGGAGGAGGAATGACCGTGTACTTTTTCGACCTGGACGGAACACTGCTGGATTCCAACGGCATCTGGCTGGAGATTGACGTGGAATTCTTGGGCCGGCATGGCATCGGTTCAGTCCCTAACGACTATACCGATTATGTGACCCACCACACTTTTTACGACGCAGCCGAGTACACAAAGCAGTATTTTCAGCTCTCCCTAACGCCGGAAGAAATCATTGCCGCCTGGCGGGAGATGGCCCGACAGGCCTATGCCAGGCAGTTAGAGCTGAAGCCGGGTGCACGCGACTTTCTGGAGCGGGCGGCCCAGGCCGGCAGGCGCTGTGCCCTGCTCACCTCCTGTCTGCCACTCCTGGGTCAGGCCGCCCTGGACTGCCACGCTCTCTCCCCCCTGCTGGCGCAGGGATTCACCACCGCAGAGCTTGGGCTGGAAAAGTGGGATCCGGCATTGTACCACCAAGTGGCGCGGTTGTGTGGGGTAGCAGAAGAAACCTGCGTTCTGTTTGATGACTCCCCCGTCTACTGTGCCGCCGCCAGAGACGCCGGCTTTCAGATTTGCGGGGTGCCCGATCCGGTCTTTGCCGACCGGGCAGCCGAGATGGCCGCTCTTTGCGGGCCGAACCGATTCCCCTTTTCTTTTTTTCAGCCGCGTCCCTAATCAAAACTTCCGCGGGAGGACGCCCATTCAGGGCGGCTCTCCCGCGGATTTTTCAGGTTTAAAATCTGGAAATCAGTTGGCCGCCACAATCCGAACCTGCTCGCCAATGGGATCGACGTAGATGGTCAAGTCACTGGAATAGGCCTTGCAGGCAGTCAGCCGAGCCTGGCCGGTTGTTTGCTTAAACCAGTTGTCCTCGCTGAACTTGTTGCTGCTGATATTGCGATAACATTCTACGCTGTCGGACACCTGATAAGTCTTCCCCCCCACCGTGACGTAGTTAATGCCCTGGCTCTGGAAGAAATCGGAGGGGGACACATTTTTCACCTCAGTTAGGTTGATCACGCTGCGAATGACCGTTCCAGTCCCAACGGCTACTCCGATAAACTCACCATTTGTTCCGCTGTATCCGGAGGTAGCAAACGTAATGGTATTACTTCGCACCAGCTTCCAAATGTCGGTTTTTTTCTCTCTGTAAATTGGTTCGCCGTTCTTATCGACCGTCCCCGTGTCTATGTATACGGTCTTGATGTCGGCCGCTATCATGCCGTACTGATAGGCGTTTCCGGTCACGTTCTCCAACACGATATAGTCCACCATGTCAGACGTGTTGAGGTGGTAGGTCGCAACCCGCTCGCCCGAGATATCCCCGCCCCCCAGGCCGCCCAACGCCACCTGAACCATGGCTCCGTCGTTCACCTGCTCATATACCTTGACTCCGGCTGTGACGGTGTATCCGCCCAGCTTCATTCCGTCCACATCAAAGACGCCGGAGGCGGTTTTGGACGGAAGACTACTCACACTGATTACCCCCTTTGATCCTGAAGAAAGGGTAACCAGCCGATCTTTCAGTTTATCGGCGTTGTACACAGTCCCCTTCAAAGAGAGGGTTCCTCCGTTTGGCAGGAATACCTCCGCCCCGCTGTCGCTCACCATGCCAATGGCAGTGGAATGGGTTGCATTTGTCGGCGTGGCCACACCGGCCACCTTGCCGTCGGCGGTCAGCAGCAGGCTTACCGGTGTACCCACGCTGAAGTCTTTTGTCGTATCCCAAGCACTCTCCAGCACGTCAAAGGTTTTGCCCAATGTGGTGATGGTCTCCGGAGTCTTGGCGCTGGGGGAAACGTCTTCCATCACGCAGGTCAGACGCAAGTCGGAGACGATGAGAGTGTTGGACAGGCTATCATAAGTCACCACATCATAAGGCTTAATGTCCGACAGGGAGATAGTCTGCCGGTTCTTTTGAATGGTAAAGTTGGTCGCACCACCGGTCAGCTTGTAAAACGTGGCTGCGCTGGCCGAGCCAGTGACTACCACCGCTCCTGCATCGCTGGTGGCCATGCTGCCTCCGGCGTAGACGGCCACAACCTTGCCCCGCTCGGAAAACATAGTAATTTGGCTGCCCGACTGTAGACTGCTATATGCGTTGACGTAAGTATCTCCCTCTGTCTTATCAGCGGTGTATACCACGGTACTGCTGGAAATGGCGTACTGGGTGCCGTTGCTTCCCTTTACATAGGTGGGCTGGGCCGCCTCGGACAAAGTAACCGTGGTTGAGGTGCTGTCGTCTGGGACAAACGTGACAATTTCTTGCTTGTCGTTGGTCACCAACGCACCCCGCCGTCCCTGAAGGGCGGTGGGGTTGACGTCCTCGGTTTTGGGCAGATAGGTACCGCCAGAGGTGCGGACCGCGCCCCCAGTGCTGCCGTCCTCGGCATCTACGTCAACCGCCAGCAGCACCACATTCTCTGTTGCGGTGCCCAGGCTCTTATAATAGGCCTGGCCGGCCCCCGTTTTACAGGTCAGCGCATTCACAAAGAGCTGAGCCGCCTGTGCTCTTGTAATGTTGTCATAGGTTCCAGCGGATACCCCGTCGGTCAGCCCGATGGATTTGGCCAAATTCATGTAGCTCTGGGGCCAAACCGCCCCCGCCTGCTCGCTGGAATATCCAAGCACCCGGATCAGAATCGTAGCCGCCTGACCTAAGGTGATTCTGGCATCCGGCTCAAATTTCCCATTTCCCACACCAGAGATCAGGGGGACCTCTTTTTCCCCATCCTTCACCGTCAGCGAAGCGGCCAGATTGATATAACCCAATCCCCAGTGACGGGCGGTAACGTCCGAAAAGATGGTGCGGGTGGCATTCATGGGAACCAGGTCTCCCTTTTGCATAAACTTCACCACCATGGTACAAAACTGGGCTCGGGTCAGATTGCTCCCCGGCTGAAACTGATTCCCGCCAGTGCCGTCCACCACTCCCATCAGACGAAGTACCTCGGCGTTGACTGCCGTTGTGCTGTCGGGCACATCCCCGAAGGAGGAGTTGGACGCCCCCACAGGCACAGCCAGCGCAAACACAAGAACCGTCGCCAGCACTGCGGCCAAAAA
>JAYFPV010000082.1:0-6019 GCA_034927465.1 Lawsonibacter sp. | reverse complement strand
TGGTCTGGCAATTTAGTTCGCATAAGGAAACCACTGAAAATCCTACCAAAGCTCTTATATTTTATGAACAGCTACACGCCGAAGCTGACTATTATCTGCGAAGATACCGACATAAGTCATATTATTCTCTGGATCGCGGCGACGGCATCGAACACGACAGCCGGTTCGTGTCCCTGTCCCCCTGCGAAATCTACAAACGAAAAGTGACGGTTGAGCAGCTCCATGCCGCCATTATTAAGTCCAAGGGTGTCAATGAGAGTGCCGTACGAGATGGTTTTGATCGTGGTCTGCGAAATATCCAGAGGTTTTTGAAAAATTACCTGTGAGACTCCAGCGAATTGGTCCCAAAAATGAAAAGGCTTATGAGGGGTATGTTTTTATTCTTCGCTGAACCTTGGAAACCGAAAAAGGGACAAGCCGGATACATTCCGCAAGCAGCGGCATACAGGGAGCCGGACTGCGGCAACCGGCTGACCCTCACCACCAGCGGAAGAAATAAAAAACCTGACGGCACAAAACCAAAAGAAGTCCGGATGCGGGATCAGTGCCATTATAATGTCCGGCATCCCGGAGGGTGCAGATTGCTGGATAGCAAACTATGATTGATCGACCTGTTGGGCAAAGGTGGCAATCCTCCATACAGCGTCCTTCTCGGCGTGATGTATTCATACAACTTTTCAGGCCTTACTTCTTCTGGCCTTTTGCGAAAAAACCCAGCGCATCTTTCAAAATCTCGTTCGCCTTCTGCCGCTCGTCGACCAGCGAGTAATACGGGGTTCCAAATTGTGCCGCAGCCTGCTTCGCTCCAACCTCATCTGACAGCCTGACTGCTTCTTCCTTGAATTCCTTATCGTATTTATGCATTTCAAACACCCTGCTATTCTTCCATTTATCTTCCACTATTTTGGGTGTTTGACCTCTGCACCTCTATGGTATCCTTCCAGTCGGTTTTTTTATAACTGCAGAGATTACAACAATTCCGCTTTACACTGCTGGGCGGAAAAACGATAAGAGCGTACAGGGCGCCCCTTTTTTAAAGGAGTTGTGGACGGCGCTTCGTATATCATGTTTGTTTCAAGAAGTTGCTGCAGAATGCGGTTGGCGCTGCGGGGAGTAATGTTGAGCAATTCCCCGATGGAAACTGCCGTCAATTCCACGCGTTCGTCCATAACAAAAAGACCCACCAGTTTTACAACATTACTCTCACTGATTCCGTTACGCCGGGCAAATGCGGCGACACGATCATTGGAATAGCTAAATTTAACAAGCTGCGAGGCCGAAAGAGGACCGGTAAAGGAAGGTGGCTCGCCGCTGACCAAAAAACCGTCATTTCCACCGTATCGAAGAGATTCCTGCAGTGCGGTTTCGGCGTAGAGGTGACTCAGATCTGCGGAATGATGCAGTCCAGCGCCGATCCGGAAAGCACAGAAAAGATGCTTTTGCAGGTAATGCACAAAAAACTGCAATCGTGTAGTTGCGGCTGACCGATCCAGGCTTTTTGATTCCAGTTCAAACCGATCGAATCCAATTTTAATGGAAAAATCCTTGCTTTGTTTCCGACGAAAATCCACTAACAGCTTGTATACGCTGGCCTGCTGGTACTCCCGCTCTTCTGAGGTTGCGTTGCTCTCAAATGGAAGCCGCACGATGACAATCAGGCAGTCCGCCTCTGCCGCCTTCTGCAGTAAAAATTGATTGATTGCGGCCTCCATAGAATCCTGAATCATGAATTCTGTGGGAAAAACAGCCTGATATGGGATATGCAGCTCATCAAGCACATGCAAGTTGTTGATGCTGCGTGTAATCACAATATCTATTTTTCCGGCGTTCCAAAGCTTGCGGGTATATGCAGTGATATGCTGATAGTCATAGACCTTGCTTTTATACATATAGGGCATATATTTCGGCTCAATATAACGCTCTATGTCCATATATCCATTTAGGGGGGTCAGAAAATCGACAAAGACGCGATTGATGGGAATGTCGGGATGCTCCATGTGAAAATTCAAAAGAATTGAGAGGATGTTCTTGGGCCCGTACGCAGTAAACGCACATGGGATGCGAACATCTGGAATATGGTTCCGGATATAGTGATATCCAAGCTCTCCGGAAAAAAAGATCACGTCGCAGGAGTTCTTGCAGTCTTCATAAATTGTATCAATATCAGGCAGTTCCCGATAGATATACTTATGAAATTCACAGCCAAAATCGTGAGTCTCAATTACTTGGTTGATCGGCTCAAGTGACTTCTCCGGGCTGATAATTGCGACAGAAATCATACCATATCTCCGTTTTGTCAAAATTTTATCTTGATATTATTCAATATATCACATAAATTTCGGGCTGTCAAAATTGAGATTGACAATTTATAGCAGAAATGATAATATAAAAATAATTAAGGACACAAAAATGCATGTCCTTAAATAAAGAGGAGGGGAAACAATGACCAATGCTTTACTAACCGACCTGTTAAAAAGCCTTTCCCTGTTGGGCGCATTCTTACTGATTGGCGTTTTCCTGCGCGCAAAGCTGAAATTCCTTCAGAAAACTTTTATCCCGGCTTCTGTGATCGGCGGATTTTTGCTGTTGATTTTGGGGCCACAGTGTTTGAATGTCCTGCCTGTTTCTGCCGACTGGTTTTCGATTTATTCGCTGCTGCCTGGCATTCTGATTGTGCCCGTGGTGGCATCTGTTCCGCTTGGGTTGCGTATCGGCGGAGGCGACTCGGGGGGAGTGGAAGATCCCGGCGTCCTGAAAAATATACTTCCGCTGATCGGCATTGGGCTCGGAGCCAGCATGCTGCAATTTGCCGTAGGCTTTTTCACACATGTTGCGTTTTCCGGCTCCGACCTATATGATGTTTTTGGCATTGAGCTTTCCATCGGTTTTGTGGGCGGACACGGAACTGCCGGAACATTGGGCAACATGCTCAATGCGTTGAACCTGCCCTATTGGCAGACCAGTCAGGGCGTTGGAATCACCACCGCCACGTTCGGAATTGTGGGCGGCATCCTGATCGGAATCGGCATGATTAACTGGGCCGCCAGACATGGACAAACCGCGCTGCTGAAAAAGCCGGCGGATATTCCGGAACCCATCCGTATTGGCTTTGAGCGGGACACTAAAAAGCAGCCGTCCGTTGGCCGTGAAACCACAATGTCCTCGTCCATTGATACGTTTGCGTTCCATGGGGCGCTGATCTTTGTGGCCTGTGGCCTGGCTTATTTTGTTCTGACCCTGACTAAGACGTTTAAGATCCCTGTGTTGAGCAGCATTTCTGTCTGGGCCTATGGTATGATCATTATGTTTTTGATCTGGGGCCTGATGTGCAAGCTGAAAATTGACTATCTGGTGGACGGCAGAGTTAAGAGCAAAATCTCAGGCTCGTTTACTGAGTTTGCTGTGATTGCGGCGATTGCCAGCCTTCCCATTAAAGCGGTTGCCGCTTATATTGTGCCCATTCTGGTGATGGTGGTCATCGGCTTTGTGGTCACGACCGCAGTTTTGTTCTTTGGCTGCAAGCGATTCTTGAAGGGGTACTGGTTTGAGCAGATGATTGGGACGTTTGGAATGGCTACCGGCGTGTTTCTTACCGGAGTGCTGCTTCTGCGTATTTGCGATCCAGATCTGGAGAGCCCCGCGCTGGCCAACTATTCTCTGTCTTACACCATCACCAGCGTAATTTACTTTGCAATGTTGAATCTCTTCATTGTTCTGCCGATGAAATCCGGAGCGTTGGTCACGGCGTTGGTGGCGCTCGGCATCGGCCTGGCCGTCTTGATTGCCGCGGCAATCTTCAGTCGTGTTTCGTTTGGAAAGGAATTCAAAGGGAATTAAGCTCCGCGCGCAAAGGGGAGTTGCACAATGCGCTGTGGCAGACCGACCGGCACCCACTCGGCGAACGCCATCCGCTGAAGCGTTTTTTGTCAAAATGATTTTGCAGGAGATTCGTCCGATATAATCAGGCGGATGCGTCATTTCTCGTCCGTGCCCTCTGATTCCCCAGATAGGGCCTCATTGGTACATAACGAATCAACATGAAAAGGGAATAAAATGGGAAAATATGAAGCACTTCTTACAGAATTGAACGCGGCCATTTGGGACTATGCGGAACTCCGGTTTCACGAATATCATTCCTCCGAGGCGATTATCGATTTGCTCAAGGCGCAGGGGTTTACCGTAAAAACAAACCTGGCCGGGATGGAGACTGCTTTTACCGCCACCGCAGGTAGCGGGCACCCAGTGATCGGTTTCCTGGCGGAATTCGACGCGCTTTCCGGACTGAGCCAGCAAGCCGGCGTGGCTTATCCGGCACCGCGGCCCGAATCTGAGAACGGGCATGGCTGCGGGCACAGCCTGCTTGGGGTCGGCGCGGTCGGCGCGGCCCTGCTGCTGCGGGACTACCTTGCGGAAAGCCAAAAATCAGGAACTGTGTTTCTGGTTGGTTGTCCGGCGGAAGAGGGGGGCTCCGGAAAGGCGTATTTGGCCCGAGCTGGCGTGTTTGACGGACTGGACATCGCCCTGACTTGGCATCCGGGTGGCGGTCACGCGGTGATGACCGGCTCTATGCAGGCGAACTGTCAGGCTTGTTTTCAATTCAGCGGTGTTTCCGCTCACGCATCCAGTGCGCCACATCTTGGCCGCAGCGCACTGGATGCGGTGGAATTGATGGATGTGGGCGCAAATTACATGCGGGAGCATATGGAGTCGACCGACCGGATTCATTATGCGATTCTCGATACTGGTGGTAAATCTCCCAATGTGGTACAAAATCACGCCGAAGTTTTGTATTTGATCCGATCCGTCAACACGCAAAAAGTAAATGCACTGTATGAGCGAGTATGTAAAATTGCCCGTGGTGCGGCTATGATGACGGAAACGGAGGTGAAAATTTCATTTGATAAGGCGTGCTCCAACACCATTTCGAACGGTGTGCTAGAACAGCTTTTATACGAAAGTATGAAGCGGATTCCGTTGCCGGTTTACAGCGAGGAAGAGATTTCCTTTGCACAGAAAATCAAAAAGGTGGTGACTGAACTCAATCTTGACAGCGATATGTCCATGGCGGGACTGACAAGCACACAAAGAAAGGAGATTGCCCTGCGGTATCGCCCGCTGCCTATGACGGACTTTGTAGTGGATTATCAGCATTTGGACGTACCGATTCCGGGGTCGTCGGATGTAGGGGACTGCAGCCATGTAGTACCTACCGCGCAGTTTGTTGGAGCCTGCTTTGTTCCGGGGACGCCGGCACATTCATGGCAGACGGTGGCCCAGGGGAAGTCTGGCGCGGCGGTCAAAGGAATGTTGTATGCGGCCTCGGTATTGGCTGATGCAGCGACCCATGTGATCGACGACCCGTCTATCGCGGAGAGGGCAAAAGAAGAATTTGATAAAGTCACGGAAGGAAAACCGTATATCTGCCCGATTCCACCTGAAATCAAGCCAAATCAAAATTGAAGCGAACCGTAGCAACCGGAAGGGGGGAGCTTTCCCCCCTCCGTGAATAGAAGGGAAACGGAACATGACAATCACAGAAGCTGCACAAAGTCTTGCCCCCCATCTTTCTGAACTCCGCAGAGAGTTTCACAGGCATCCGGAGGTTTCAGGGAACGAGAGCCAGACTGCGGATAGCATTGTATCGGAATTGTCGGCGATCGGCGGATATCAAATCACTAAAAACGTGGGGGGGCACGGTGTTTTAGCGGTACTGCATGGCGCTTTGCCAGGGAAGACAGTGGCATTGCGGGCGGATATGGATGCCTTGCAGATCAACGAGGAGACGGGCTTGCCGTTTTGCTCCGAAAATCCAGGAATGATGCACGCCTGCGGACATGACAATCATATGGCGATGCTGCTGGGAGCCGCGACGCTACTGGCGGAGCGCAAAGATAAATTGGCGGGTACGGTTCGCCTTATTTTTCAACCAGCCGAGGAGCTCTCCCCCAAGGGCGGTTCTCGGGACATGATTGCCGCCGGGGCTTTGGACGGAGTGGACGCGGTATTTGGCCTTCATGTC
>JAYFPV010000112.1:0-4145 GCA_034927465.1 Lawsonibacter sp. | reverse complement strand
TCCCCGCATTTTCGAGCTGGGTACCAGCAAGAAGACGTATCCGCTGACCATCGGACATGAGTTCGGCGGCGCCGTGGTTGCCGTGGGCGATGAGGCTGATCAGAGTCTGTTGGGGAAGCGCGGCGCGATTTTCCCCTGTATTCCCTGCCGCAGATGCGGGCCCTGCCTCTCCTCCGACTATGCAATGTGTGAGGATTATGATTATCTGGGCAGCCGCAGCGACGGCGGCTTTGCCGAATACTGCCTTGTGCCCTCCGATTGGCACTTTGTTCCCACGACGAATCCCGCTACCACCAGTGAAATGCTGGCCATGACCGAACCGTGCACCGTGGCGCAGCACGCAATCCGCAAGGGCAATGTGTGTGCCGGAAAGTCCGTGTTGATCTTCGGTGCCGGACCGATCGGAATTATGGCTGCCCGCTGGGCAAAAATCTTCGGTGCGGATCCCGTGGTGCTGGCCGAGGTGGTGGACGAGAAGGTCCTCTTCGCCCAGGAACGTGGTCTGATCGTGATCAACAGCATGAAGGAAGCGATCAACGCGGCATTCCGCACGCTGAACGGCGGTCAGGGCGCCGACGTGGTAATCGAGGGCACCGGCACCGGCGCCGCGCTGGGCCAGTGTATTGAGTGCGCCCGTACGTTCGGCACGGTGGTTATGATGGGAAATCCCCACTAGGATACCACTATCAAACTTGCGCAGCACAGCCTGATTTTGCGCAAGGAATTGACGCTGCAGGGCATCTGGAACTCCCACTACGCATCAACGCCGATCAACGAGTGGCAGTTCACCGTCAAAATGATGGACGAGGGCAAAATGAAGGTGGAGGATCTGGTGACACACCGCAGCAATCTGGACCAGCTTCCCCAGCTGTGCAGCGACATCTATGCTCGGAAAATTTCCATCTGCAAGGCTCTTTACTCTGCTGGGAAATCATGAGACGGCAGGCGACAGAGTTGATTTTGCAGCAGCTGTCCCTGCTGGGCGACGTGATCGCACTGGAGATTATGAGTCGGCGCGGCTGGTCCGAGGATGACATCAGGCATTGTCATGCAAATCTGGAATAGCTGGAAAGGAGGGTAAATCATGCGCTTACCTGTCAAATCACCAGAGCTTCTATTGAAGTGCGAAGAATATGTGGATACCTGGGATAGCCTGATTCAGGCCTTTTATCGCCGGATTATCAGCGACGACGCGGTCTACGCCGCCCTACATCTGGACGAGAATGGGAACATGCGCTTCTCCATGGAGCTGGGAACCGTACTGCTGGTGATGGCCATGCGCGCATGGAACCGGAAAAAGCTGCGGGAGGACATCAGAAAAAAGGTGGAGGCTAATATCACCCACGTTGTCTGCACCGGTTTGTTCGCTGCCGACGGCGAGACGCTGCAGGCCTGTCTCGATCTTTATGCGGCGCGCTACCGACTGCTTGGAGAGCTATCCCCTCTAGACGCAGCAAAGAACGCCGATCAACGGCGTGCTCAGATCATCGGATTTGCCCGTTTTACAGTGGCGCAGTGTTCGGACCGGGAGGAGAAACAGAACGCCGCCGTCATTGAAAAGCTCAGCGTTCATCTCATCGCCGCGACCGAGACGTTCCTGCGGCTGACCGACAACACCACGCTGGACGGCAACAGCCTGCTGGGGAAAAAGTTCAGATTTATTGTAAAAAAATAAAAAGAAAACAACGGCTTGAAAAAATTTGAGCGTATTGGCTCTGACCTGGACGGGACGCTGTGGGACTTTACTCCTAACGCGGCAATTACATGGTGCGCGTGCTGGAACGGGAACTGGATTGGTCCACGCCGCCCGCGGTGGAAACAATCCGTCGATGCGCGGGGTTCCCCTCCGATACGCTGTTCGTGGGGGATATGTCCCTCGATTTCCAGGCGTTCCAGGCCGTTGTCGCGCTGCCCATCTATGTGGCATACGGTTTCAGTACGGTTGCGCAGGCCGTCTGGCCCGGCGGAGCACCGTCCTAGCTTCCGGTGCTTGCGGTGCGATTTGAACGGGAGCGCGCCCAAGCGAAACAGTTTCGGAACAACGGGCCGAGGGAGGAATTTTTCATGGTCAAAGATTTGTCCTACGCAAAGTACATCGACCATACGGTGCTCAAGTGCGGAACAACGCGTGAAACGGTGAAACGCTTTTGCGATGAGGCCAAGGAGTACCGGTTTGCCAGCGTGTGCGTCAATCCGACTCATGTGCAGTTCGTACACGAGCAACTCAAGGACAGCGGCGTGGCCACCTGCTGCGTCATCGGTTTCCCGCTGGGAGCCACGACCACGCTGGTAAAAACGGTAGAAACTGCTGAGGCCGTTAAAAACGGCGCCGACGAGGTGGATATGGTCATCAACATCGGGGCGCTGAAGGATCGGCGCCTGGACGAAGTAGATCAGGACATCCGGGGCGTCGTGGAAGCTGCGCATCCCTTTGCTCTAGTCAAGGTAATTCTGGAAACGAGTGATCTGACGGATGAGGAAAAGGTGCTTGGCTGCGAGGCGGCTATGCGAGCCGGGGCAGATTTCGTCAAGACCTCCTCTGGCTTCGGACAGGGCGGCGCCACGGCGGAAGATGTGGCGTTGCTGAAAAAGACGGTGAAAGATAGCCTGCGCGTCAAAGCATCCACCGGCATTAACGACCGCGCTACCTGCGACGCGATGCTGCGGGCTGGCGCGGTACGCATGGGTACCAGCAAGGGCATCCGTATTGTAAACGGAGAGTGACCGGCCGCCGGTAAACTCCGAAATAAATGAACAGGAGGTTATTAACAATGAGCTTAAGCAGTGAAAAATTAAAAAATAAAGTGTGTGTGGTGACGGGTTCCGCCAAAAGTATCGGCTTTGGCATTGCCCAAAAATTTGCGGAACAGGGAGCCAAGACCATCCTGATTGATCTTGATCCCGCCG
Source organism: Lawsonibacter sp. (assembly GCA_034927465.1). Classification (GTDB taxonomy): domain Bacteria; phylum Bacillota; class Clostridia; order Oscillospirales; family Oscillospiraceae; genus Lawsonibacter. Next base: position 1,238 of record JAYFPV010000112.1, on the reverse strand, counting down.
TGACAGATAGTGCAAAAAGGCTCTCCGACTCCGGATTGATGGCGTGGAGTTATGTACTGGATATCACTGACCGAGCAGCGGTGCTGACGCTTTTTGACGAAATTGTCAAGACTGTTGGGCCGGTTTATGCGCTGATCAACGTGGCCGGACTGGTCAGCCAGCATCCGTTTCTTGAGTGCACCGAGATGGAATTTCAGCGTGATTTTGGTGTCAATGTATACGGAACCGCCTGGTGCTGCCAGGGGGCCATTCCATCCATGCTTACCGCCGGACAAGGGGGGAAGATTATCAATTTTTCCTCCAAGTCGGGAAAGACCGGCTCCGCGCTGATGGTCCCTTATAGCGCATCCAAGGGCGCCGTAATTGCCATGACGCAGGCGCTGGCCTATGAATATGCCGGGGAAAACATTAACGTCAACTGTATTTGTCCCGGAATTACCGACGCCACCGGCGTCTGGAAGAATGTCTCGGCTGACTATATTGAGAATTTGAAGCTACCTCGTGAAGAGGTTGTCCGGAAATTTACGGCCAAAATTCCATTGGGCAGGCTGACAAGCGTTGAGGACGTGGTGGAATATGTATTTTTCCTGACCAGCGAGGGCGACTATATCACCGGACAGGCCATCAACATTACCGGCGGTCGCGAACTGCATTGAGTTTTCGCACACGGAGAGGATGGACGACGACTGCTTAATAAGGGCTTACTGTATGGTCGCATACTATGTTCCTTGCACCATAGTTTATTCTCTCTACTCGGATAAACACAGTCGACATTTCCGTTGATTCTGCGGACAATATCCCGGGAGATGCGCTTTCTAAAATGAGTCATCATGGATGCGTCAAAAGGTAATTCCAGGCTGCAGCTCTCAAAGCCGCAAAAGTATTGCAGATATGAAATTCTGAACAGGTCAAAGAAGGTCGCGGGTTAATTGGGCCTGGATATAGTGAGAGCCCCCCAAAGGAGACGCTTAATGCCTTAAAAATACTGCTGCAACCTGTTTTTATCACTCTACAGAAAAGATGAGGCTATGAAACGGTATTTTTAGAGGTTACCTAAAAAATTGGTTCAAAATGATAGAAGCGGCAAAATACTTTTTCTTAGAGATTGACAAACATTTCTGTTTCTGATAAGATATCACTTGCACTGAATAAGGCAACAAATTCTGTGCATTTTGTTTGGGGGTATAGCTCAGCTGGGAGAGCGCTTGAATGGCATTCAAGAGGTCTCTTGACGTTGG
>JAYFPV010000237.1:0-3854 GCA_034927465.1 Lawsonibacter sp. | reverse complement strand
CGCATGCTGGAAAACAACATGGAAAATGCCGAGATCCCCGAGATGCTGGTCATCTACGGAGGCAACGGCAAGTGCGCCCGCAACTGGGAATCGTACTACGCCATTGTCGAGTCCCTGAAGACTCTGGAGAATGACGAAACCCTGGTCATCCAGTCCGGCATGCCCGTCGGCATTTTCAAAACCCACAACTTGGCCCCCCGCGTGGTTATGGCCACCACCAACATCATGAAGGCTACCTGGGAGCGCTTCTATGACCTGCAGGACAAGAACCTGACCATCTTCGCCCAGTACACCGCCGCACCCTGGGAGTACATCGGTACCCAGGGCGTCATTGAAGGCACCTTCGAAACTCTTTCCGCCATCTCTCTGAAAAAGGGCTGGGAGAACGACATGCACGGCAAGATCTTTATGACTGCCGGGGCTGGCGGAATGGGCGGCAACCAGACTTGGGCTGGCAAGATGCACGGCGCTGTGGTCATCTTGGCCGACGCCGACGAGCGCGTCATCGACCGCCGCATCTCCAAAAACTATATGGACGTCAAGGTTCATACTCTGGACGAGGCCTGGGCCTTGGCTCAGAAGCATGTGGCCGCCGATAAACCTGTCTCCATTGCCGTAATCGGCAATGCCGCCGACATCTATGAGGAGGCTCTGGCCAAAGGCTATCTCCCCGATGTAGTTACCGAGATGTGCCCCTGCCACGACCCCATCTCCTACATTCCAGCCGGCTACACCGGCGAGCAGGCCGACGTGTACCGCGGCCAGCACCGCGAGCAGTATCTGCACGATGCCCGCGAGACCATGAAGCGCCAGCTGCGTGCCATGATCGAGTTCAAGAAGCGCGGCGTCGAGGCCTTTGAATACGGCACCAGCATTCGGAAAGAGTGCATGGACGCCGGTATGCCCGCAACCGAGGCCAAGCAGATTGAAGGCTTTGTGGCCGCCTATATTCGTCCCCTGTTCTGTGAAGGCCGCGGCCCCTTCCGCTGGACCTGCACCTCCGGTGATCCCGCCGATCTGGCTCGTCTGGACGATCTGGCTCTGGAAATCTGCAAGGGCGATCATCTGGTAGAGCGCTGGATCAAACTGGCCCGCAAGAACCTGCCCATCGAAGCTCTGCCCGCCCGTATCTGCTACATGGGCTTTGGCGAGCGCAAGCGCTTCGGCCTGGCAGTCAATGACCTGATCAAAAAGGGCGAGGTCAAAGGCCCCGTGGCCTTTTCCCGTGACAACCTGGACTCCGGTTCCATCGTGAACCCCACCTTCGAGTCCGAGAATATGCCAGACGGCGGCGACTATATCTCCGATTGGCCGATGCTCAACGGACTTCTGGACTGTGCTGCCATGTGCGACCTGATCGCCATTCAGGCCAACTACTCCATGGGTGAGGCCGTGCATACCGGCGTTACCATGATAGCCGACGGCACCGACGAGGCCGACTTCCGTCTGTCCGCCTGCATGACCACCGACTCTGGTATCGGTGTCGTCCGTCACGCTCAGGCCGGCTATCAGGCCGCCAAGGACGTCTGTAACGGTAAGGGTAAGATTGCTGGCGGCGAGAGCATCAAGGTTCCTCTTTGGTGGGAGCCGGCCGACAAGGTCACCTTCGGTCCCGAGGGCCGCTTTGTCCGGTAATCTTTAAGAAAAAATTCTTCCTCCAATATAGCCGGCAAACAGGGCGATGCACACATGCAATCGCCCTTTTTGTCAACGCTCCGATCTGTTTCGAAAGGGGGACCAAAAATGGAACGTAAAGCAATTAATAAACTTCTGATCGAAAACGCCGCCCAGATTCTAACTATGCGTGGCGATGGCAACCACGAAATTGGGCTTTTGAATTCCGGCTCCATTTACATTGAGGGCGATCAAATCAAAGCCATCGGCACGAAGGAAGCAGTATCCGCCGTCATGGGTGACGCCGTCGATGTCCCACGCATTGATGCCTCCGGCAAGGTGGTCGCTCCCGGCTTTATCGACTGCCATACCCATGTGGTCTTTGGCGGCTCCCGTGTGGCAGAATATGCAGTCAAGCTGACCGACGACCGCCCGGATACTCTGGCCAGTCTGGGCATCCCCACCGGAATTTATGCCTCAGTCAACATGACGCGGGACGTCCCGGTGGACGATCTGACCGCACAGACTGAGCGGCGAATGCGTAACATGCTCCTCAACGGCACCACTACGATCGAGAGCAAAAGCGGCTACGGCCTGACTTTACCCGCTGAAATGAAAATGCTGGAGGTCAACCGCCTGCTCAGCGCCTGCCTTCCCATGGACATCGTCTCCACTTTTCTGGGGGCTCACGGCTGGGAAGAGGGCAAGCCGAAGGACTGGTATATCGACCACCTGTGCCAGGACATGATCCCTCAGGTAGCCACCTTCCACATGGCCGCTTTCAACGATGTCTGGTGCGACGAAGGGCACTTTACTGCCGCTGAGAGTGAACGGATTCTCTCCTGCGGCCGCGATTATGGTCTGATCCCAACCATTCATACCGACGCTTACTCCTACATCGGCGGCTCCGATCTGGCCGCTGAGATGAAAATGGCCTCTGCCGTCCACTTAAATTACACTCCGCAATCGGTGTTTCCCAAGCTGCGGGATGCCGGCGTCGTGGGCGTGGTTCTCCCGGGAATTGACTTCTCCGTCAAACATCCCCGTCCCTTCAACCCAAGGCCCATGCTGGACTGCGGCATGACTCTGGGTTTAGCCACCAACTGCTGCCCCGGCTGCTGGCTGGAATCCATGCAGCTGGTGCTGATCCTGGCCTGCCGCCAGCACGGCTTCTCCCCTGCCGAGGCCTTCCGCGCCGCCACTTATGGCTCCGCCAAGGCCCTCACTCTAAAGGATCGGGGTGTGCTGGACGTGGCAAAAAAGGCCGATCTTTTAATCTTCGACGTGGAAACCTACGAAGATGTGGTATACAAATATGGCAGCAACCATGTAGAAACCGTCATCAAAAATGGGCAGATTGTGGTTCAAAACGGCCATATCAGAAAAGAGGGACAGGCTTAAGCCTGCCCCTCTCGCTTGTCAGAAAAGTCCTATGACTCTTCCGACAAAATGAGGCAAATTTGGAAAGAATTAAAAAGTTTCTAAATTCGTATGATTGGACATGGAAGAGAACCCTGACGGTTTCCTTCCAAACCATCCTTCCCTCCGAATTCCTTGGTCCGAGGGTTTTTTAAGAGACTGCGAGGGACAGGCATACGCCTGTCCCTCTTCATAATTTCATAATTCAACTCTGCGCTTCTGCGCGAATGTGTTTCTCCGTTTAAAGTCCTGGATCAGTTCCGTCGCTTTCAATGGGAGACAAAACAGAAAGCATTTCCCGCATGGAGTCATTATAGAAGTAATAGCGCTTCCGCCCATTCCGTTTGGCTGCATAAAGTGCTTGGTCCGCGCGGCGGAACAGCACCTCATACCCGCCCTCTGCGCCGGGAGACTGTGCAATCCCCATGCTGACCGAGATAGGAAACCCTTCATACTCCCCTAACAGCGAATCGAATATCCGGTCTGCCTGGGCCTGGACTTGGTCGGTATACTCCATAAAAACCAAGAACTCATCTCCCCCAACCCGGGCCGCTAAATCAGAGCTGCGAATGCTTTTTCGCAGCTTATCTGCAACCTGTTTCAGCACCTGATCCCCAAAGAGATGTCCGTATTGGTCATTGGCGTTCTTAAAGTTGTCCAAATCTACCACTACCAGCGCATAGTTCCGATCCTGATGCTCGGTCAGAAGCGCTCCAATCCGCTTCTGTGCACCTTCCCGGTTCAGCAATCCGGTCAGGCCGTCATGAGCGGCAATCCGCTCCAACGTCTTAATCCGGTTGTGCTCCTCATGAATGTCCACA
>JAYFPV010000509.1:0-5528 GCA_034927465.1 Lawsonibacter sp. | reverse complement strand
AAAATGGACGAGTCTGGAATTAAAGCAATTCTTGAGCCGGAGTTTTCAATAAATGATGAGATTACGTTAGCTTACGGTGGGAAAAGCATCAGAAAAAACACTCGCCTTTCATTTCGCTATTTTTTAATTTTCAATACACTTTCAAAAGACATTATTGATAATGGAAAAAGCTTTTTTGATAAAATGCACATAGACCGTTATCGAGATGTTTGGCCTCAAATCTTTGACCTTTCCCTCGGAGTAATAAGCTGCGAGACTATAAAACTGCAAAAGAAGATAAATGATCTTGAACAAGAAATTAGTACACTAGAATTAGAAAAAAAGAAGTATTCTAGGAAAATTGAGCTACACAATAACGATATTCAAATGCTAGTGAAGAAGGCTAAAGAAAAGGGACTGGTAGATGAAAAGTTAGGCGCCGATGAGGCGTTTAAAGCATTAGAGGTAATGGTTAAGAATGGTATTACAAATTATTCTACCAACTTCTCTGTGCAGCAAGAATATGAAAAGTTGCAATTGGAACGTGAAGGTGTTGCATTACAACTTACAAAATTAAAGCGTTTTGAAAAGAGTTATAATAATTATAGAGAAAGCCTTCGGGACGAAGCTGACGCATTACGGCCAATATCATACATCCAGCAAGAGTTTGGCGATAAAACACAAGGAGAGTACCGCCAATTTATTAACAACTTGGCAAATGAACTTACAAGGGTAAAAGCCGCAATTAAGGAAAAACGTCCGTTTGAATATGATGTTGAGCGTAGCATTCAAGCACTGAATAAACAATTGAAAATGTTAGACGGGAATCTTTCCAGAACCGCTCATGTAGAATATAGTCCAATTTCAACGGCAGAAAAGTTAATTTCTCTTGGTGAAATAAGGGCCGAGTATAACCGACTTGATCCTAATGTGGAAGGCACAGACACCATTGATGCCCAAATAAAAGAAAAGAGCAGCAGTCTTGCAGCTCTTGAAGGCCAATATAGTGAAATTGAAGAAGCCAGAGGGCTCGTAATTAATACTCTAAATGAATTTATTCAAATTTACATAGGTATATCAGAAAACGCACTAGACGAATATGGAAAATACCATGCATGGTTTGACTATAAAAAGGCTATGCTTACCCTAAAAAAGAATATGTCAGCAACCGTTGCAAATATTTCTAGTAGTTCCGACCATTTGTTTATGCATCTATGTCTTTTTGCAGGACTTCATCACATGATGCTCTCAGAGAATACATCATATGTTCCAAGTTATTTAATAATTGATCAGCCAAGTAGACCCTATTTTAATACGTCGGATTATAATTATGAAGAAAGTGAAAAAGCTATTAGTATAAAGGACGATTGGAGCAAAGTAAAGGATATATTTAAACTATGGGATAACTTTTTTTCCATAACTACTTCAAAAGGATGGCACTTTCAAGTGATTATGCTCGAACATGTTTCAAAAAATGCATGGAGCAATTGCAACCACATAAATCTTGTTGAGACATTTGATGGGATAAATAATGCACTCATACCATTAAATTATAAAAACCCAGAGCCAGAAGAAAAGTAAAATTGACAGTCACTTTTCTCGCGTATTCCGACTCATTTGCAAAAGCACCAAAGCGACGGGCTTGGGTGCCAGCGCATATCTTTTTTTGTATATTATGTTTTCTGTATTTAATATTTTAGGATAAAAGCCTCTTGTTGATCACCTGTAAACCATTGATATAACTGAGTTTTTCCAAGTCCTATAATTACACTCCGACCAAGAAAGTTCTGAAACTGCAAGGGTTTCGGGACTTTCTTTTTTTGCGTGTAGGTTAGTAAAAGTTAGATAAAAATGATTCTATTGCATATCGCGTTGCATATCAAAAAACCCGCCCTCCATCATTCGGAGAGCGGGGTTTCCATGTCCTTCTCAATCAGCAGATTAATGTAGGCGTTCAGCCTCATGCCGAGAGATTCGGCGTGGGCCTTTATTTTTCGTCCGGTATATATTCCATCAAATCCCCCGGCTTGCAATTCAGAAGCCTGCAAAGGGTCTCAATTGTATCGGTATTTATCCTTTCGTTCTTTCGAAGTTTGTTGACCGTGGCCGCGTGTAGACCGTTTTGCCGCAACCAATAGGTTGCGCTATGCCCTTTCGCCTGTAATAACGAAAACAATTTGTCGTATTTTAACGCCATGTGTATTCCTCCCATTGCTCCTTTTCACTGTCACAAGTATAATACAACATTTTGTCTATTTCAATGTACATATTACACAATAAAATATGTGCATTACTGTGTACATTACCAATTGCAATTATGTCTATTATAGTGTACAATATAGACAGTTCAAGAGGAAAGGAAGTGAAGAACAATGAGCAATAAAAAGCGCCGCAAGCGTAAGCAAGCGGCGCGGCCCGAAAGGATTGAAAGCTTAGCGGCCGATATCCTAGCGGGCACGATCTCCGGCCTCATCACAGCGGCCATACTTAAATGGTTCGGCTGGTAAAGGCCAAGGGTGCGGGGCCCTAACCCCGCACCCTCAATCTAAACCAGCTATTAAAATAAGTCAAGGGGGTAAATTATGAAATACCTATTGTTCGTAGTAATTTTCGTTGTTGTGTTCGTATTGGTACGGTGGCTGATCCGTTGGATCACCAAGAAGTGAGCCGAAAGGAAGGAGGAAAAGGCGATGACTAACAGGCAGAAAAAACTTGGAGTAACCGAATACGGGTACGAAAGAGGTATTAAGAATGGCGAGTTTCTTTCTGACTTTGAAGCTTTTAAGGCGAAGGCTGCAACCACTAAAAAGGGGCAGTACCGTGGGATTGACATTATCAAGTCTTGGATGCAAACAAGGAATTATGGATATTCTCATGGAGGAGATCAACAAGGACAGACCGGAAGGTGAAAAGGTTTATCGCCAAAAACAACACTACTTTTTCCTTTGCCAGAATCTTTATCATAAAAAGCGCATCCACGGGAAGGCTAACCGCTGAGGTGAAAATTATGGCAGTGTCAGCGAAAACCGTGATTTCCTTTGGCCTGGTGGCCATTCCCATCGCCATGTACACGGCCACCCAAGACAACGATATCAGTTTCAACCAGCTGCACAAGGACGACCACCAGCGAATCCGCTATAAAAAGGTCTGTGCTCATTGCGGTCAGGAAGTCAAGTCTGAGGATATCGTGAAAGGCTATCAGTATGACGAGGACCACTACGTCATAGTCACAGACGAGGAGTTGGAAAAAATAAAAACAGAAAAGGAGAAGTCCATTCAGATTCTGCACTTCGCCAATCTGAATCAGATATCTCCCATCTTCTATGACAAGTGCTATCATGTTGTCCCCGAGGCTGGTGGAGACAAGGCCTTTGAACTGCTCCGACGCGCCCTGATGGAGGAGCAAAAAATCGCCATCGGGAAAACAGTAATGGGCAGCCACGAAACGCTCATGGCAATCATTCCCCGCCAGGATGGGATGCTGATTACCACCATGTACTTCGCAGACGAAATCAAGGAAATTCCAAAGACCTATAACCGGCCCGAGGTGTTAGACCAGGAGCTTACTATGGCTCGCACATTGATCAACTCCATGGACACTCCTTTTGACCCTGCCTCCTACCACGACGAATATCAGGGCAAGCTTCGCAAGCTCATTGAAGATAAAATTGCCGGCAAGGAAGTGGTGGCCGCCTCCAACGAGGATAAGGGCAACGTGATTGACCTGATGGACGCCCTGAAGGCCAGCATCGAACAAAACAAGCCGGACAAGCCAAAACGGGCCAGAAAAACCACAAAGGGTGCATGATGGATCTTTTTGAAAACCGCCCCCTTGCCCCTATGCTGATTGGCTCTGAGGGGGCCGCCTTTGATAGCCCAGACTATCTCTATGAGCTAAAGCTGGATGGGGTCCGGTGCATTGCCTACTTGGACCCGGCTGGCTCTGTCGAACTACTAAATAAGCGCGCCTTGAACGTGACTCCGATCTACCCAGAACTGAGTGGGGTATGCAAGCAGGTAAAAGGACGCTGTATATTGGATGGTGAAATAAATGTCATTGTTAACGGGAAACCAGAATTTTCGGAGGTTCAGCGCAGGGCGCTTATGTCCAACCGCACGAAGATCCGCATGGCGGCGGACCGGCTGCCGGTCAACTTCACGGCCTTCGATCTCCTTTACCTGGATGGGCAAGAGCTGCTGAGCAAACCACTTGAGGACCGCAAGGATTTGCTCGGAAAAACCGTGTCAGACAGTCCGTTCCTTGCGGTATCCCGCGTAATCGAGGGGCAGGGAATCGCGCTTTATGGTCTTACGGTGCAGCAGGGGCTGGAAGGCATTGTGGCAAAACGAAAGGGAAGTATTTACTATCCCGGGAAACGAACAAAGGATTGGATTAAGTGTAAGAATATGAAAGACGATGATTTCGTGGTGTTGGGGTACATTTATAAGAGTAATGGGGTAACCAGCATCATTTTAGGGCAGTACCAAAACGGAAGCCTTCGGTATAAGGGACATGTAACCTTAGGCGTATCCACGGATGGAATGCGTCAGATCGAACGCGCGGAACAACTGCAAGGCCCGCCTTGTGCCGTTCCAGCCGGGAACAAGAGCGCTATATGGGTTAAGCCCGATCTGGTGTGTACGGTCAAGTACATGGAGCTGACTGCCAACGGCTCCATGCGCCAGCCGGTGTTCAAAGGGATGCGTGATGACAAGCAAGCCCAGGAGTGCGTGGCGAAATAAAAGGCCCCACCCTCCATCACTCGGAGAGCGGGGTTAGACAAACTTTTTTCCCTCTGATGCACGCGGAACTATATGTTCCCTTGCGCTTATTGACTTTTATATTAACAAAGTTTATACTTTAAGACAATAATTCCGATAATAGCAAACTTGGTGAAAGCCAGGGACGCAAAGCCACGGGTCTAAAGCATTGATGCCATGACAGCCGGGTCGCCGAAGAAGGACCAGTAATTTGACTGTGTACCTTTTGGTACACAGTTTTTTTCGGTATCTCGGAACAAGAAAGGAAAATGAAAAATGAAAAAACTAGCCGCACTAGCTTTGGTAATTGCATTGTCACTTTCTATGTCCATTCACTCAGAAGCAAAATCAGATCGCGCTAAAATCAATCCAAAGGATACAACCTCAAAATCAAGTAATGCAATTACACAGACGCAAAAAGTATTCAAAGCTGAACTGAATGACCAGAAAAAGTCGGCTATTCAGGAGAGAACGGAACTAAACAAAGAAAAGGGTAGTTTGGACGCAGAATATGAAGCACTTTTGGCCGCAGGTGATGCTGCGGGGGCAGAGGCCAAATTGGCTGAAATCAACGACTTAACTGCGCAAATTAAAGAATGTCAGGTAAAAATCAAGGAAGCCAATAACGAGAGATACATGATTGTTAAGACCATGTATTCCGAAGAGGAGTTAGCTGCATTTGAAAATGCCGGTGCAGCCATCGACGCTATGTATGCGGATGCAGCGATTTATATCTTAGGGGCAGGTTGTATCATGGCAAACGATGAAGTAATCAAGTTTGATACACC
>JAYFPV010000332.1:0-10786 GCA_034927465.1 Lawsonibacter sp. | reverse complement strand
GCCATTTCCGCACGCGTGGTGGTATCAGTGGGATGAATCTTTCCGCCGCTGCCCGTGACCGAACCGGCCTTGACGAGCGCCGTCATGGCGTCCGTCGCCCAGGGCGCGCGGAGGCATCAGCAAAGTCGGAAAGCGTCTTGCCAGAGGTTCCGGATGGCAGTTTGTCGAGTTGCTTGAGCGCGTTGTACAGCAAGGTGAACATCTCTTGCCGGGTGATTGTCTGCTCAGGCGCGAACAGATTGTCACCAACGCCGCTTGTGATGCCGAGCCGCTTCGCCGCCGCCAGATAGCTCGTGTAATACGTGCTGCCAGCATCGGCAAAATTGTCCGTGCTGCTGGAATCGGGAGAGATTTCGTAAGCGTGCAGGAGCATTGTGATGAACTGGCCGCGTGTCAACGTCGCGTCAGGACTGAACTTGGTTGTCGTGGTACCTGAAGTGATGCCATGCGCCGCAAGGAAGGTTACCGCATCCGTGTACCAAGCCGTGGCACTCACATCGCTGAAGCTCACTTTATTGTAGCCCACGGCGTAGGTTGAGAAGTGATCAGTGGTTAACACGACCGTGCCTTTTGCGGCGGCATAATGACCGTTTGTTACCGTTTCCAGCTCATCCTGCGCGTTGATATAGTAGACCACAATGGCGTTGGGATCCTCACCCGATACTGGGGTGTAGGGAATGGCACCGGTGACAGTGCCGTTAAACTGAGAGACCGTCGCACTTGCGTTTGTTACCTTGAACGAATACACCGGGCGGCTGCCGATTTGCCGCTTTGCCGTGTCGGAGCGCGTTGTGGTGTCCGCCTTCGCGACGGTGACGGTTACGTCGCCGGAACCCGCGCTGGAGATGGTCTTCAGGGACGCCGCGTCAAATGTGACGGATCCGAGACTGCTGGAGACGGTCAGCCTTCCCACATTGGAAGCGGCCAGACTTTGCGCGGATGCGCCGGGGATGGTAGCCGCTGCCGAGGTTGCACCAGAGATCCCCGCAAGCTTGATTTCCACCTGCGGCTTACTGCCTGTCTTGCCTGCCGCTTTCTGCGCCTTTTTGAGGGCGTCGCTTAGCTGGGACTGGGTGACGGAACCTGCGGCTTTTCCGTTTGAAATAGTCGGCGTGACCGTTGCGGTGACGGTAGAACCGGAAACGGTGGAATTCGGGGTGACAGCAGTGGAGGAACCGCCGGAACCGGGATTGCTGCCGCTCCCGGTGGGTGACCGCTGCGCATAAAATGTGATTGGATCGGAACTGTTGATTCTGGTCAGCGTCCCACCTGCGGCATAGGACGTTCCCTTGCCATCTGCCCGCATATTCCATCCGGTGAAGGTGTAATTCGTTCTCGTAAACGCATTTGTGCTGACGGTATATGACTGCCCGTAATATAAGTTAAACAATGAAACTACCAGCAAAGCCTTGCGACGTGTCTGTAGGCTTCTCTTTAAAATCAGCAAGGACCTTCGCACGATGATTCTTACCGTTGTCTAGAATCATGATGATTTTCCCGCCAGAACAAGCCGGAAGAACCGTGTTCTCAAATACTATGATTTTTTTATCAGCTCCTGCGAGCGTGAAGGTTGGCCGTGTAAATTAAAAATACACTTGGAGCCACCAGCACGGCGGCACCAAGTGTATTTGCCCATTCAGTTCTTCATAAGCTTGTAAAAAATCTGAGCCATCTGAGCTCTGCTCAGTATGCCGGTCGGAAGGAGCTTTCTATTCGAGCCGTTAAGTACCTCAGCTTTTACAAATGCCGTAATGGCATCACTGGCCCAGGATGCGATATCCGCCTCGTCGAGAAAATCCGCCGGAGTTTCTTTGGAAGTTTCTTCTGGCAGCCGATCAAGAAGTATTAACGCATGATACAGCAACGTACACATTTCCTGCCGCGTGACCTCCCTGTCCGGCGCAAACAAATTGTCGCCAATGCCGCCTGCGATACCGAGCTGTTTTGCAGCCGCAAGATAATCTGTGTAATATGTGTTTCCCGCATCCGTAAAATTATCCGTTGGATCCTCCGCAGGTGCGATTCCGTAGGTGCGCAGAAGCATCACAGTAAACTGTCCCCGCGTCAGAGGCGCATCCGGGCTGAAGCACCCGTCCCCAGTACCCGTGGTGATGTCTCTGGCTGCAATATAGTTCACGGCGTCAGCATACCATGCATCCTGCTGTACGTCGCTGAAACCGACCTTGTGATAGCCGATTGCATAGTCCGAAAAGTGATCCGTGCGGAAAATGACAGCTCCACTTTCCGGGTCATATGCGCAGTCTGCGACAGTTTTCAGAAGGCCATCCGCATTGATATAATAAATGACGATGGCGTCGGTATCCTCTCCGGCCTTTGGTGTATACGGTATTGAGACGGTAGCATGTCCGTTCAGCTCCGATATCGTATTATCGCCGCTTGTCACAGTAAAACTGAACACCGGTCTGTCCCCAATGGCCGCTCGGGCCGCTTCCGTCAGGATTGAGGGATCAACTTCAGCCGCCGATATCCGTACGCTGTCCCCGGCGGCTTCACCGCAGATGGTTGAAAGGGCATCCGCATCAAAGGACACTGTGCAGCGGGATGTTTTAAGCGTTAGGGCAGATGTGCCGTTTTCTGCCACTAGGCGAAGCGCGGAGGCGGGAATATCTGTGTCGATTGCTTTCGTGCCGTCCGGCGCGTTTACATGAATAATGAGCTGGGATTTTGCAGTTTCATTGAGCGCTGTTTTAATCTGATTCTCGCCTACAGAAGCCGTAACGCATCCGCCCACATTGCCGGTTATCTCGGCAGTCACCTCCGCCGTCCCGGTTTTATCCGTCGTGCTTTCAGTCGTATCCGATGACGTGCCGCTGTCGTTTGCCACCGTCACAGTGAAGGTTTTGGTCAGGATAGCGGCGTCCGGCAGAGTACTCAGGTTATCCGTCCATGCGTAGCCGTTTTTTGACAGTGTTTTGACGCTGTCTGGTGGGAGAAGACAGGCGGTAACAGTGGTCGTGCCCGTTTTCTTGGCGTTCAGCGTCATCTCATCCTGCCCAAAGTCGGCAACGCTCTCGTCGCTGGATGTGTATACGATGTGTGGTGTTCTATGATCTTCCGACTGATACGCAATGTCTGGCAGAATCTGCTTGGTGCTGCCTTTTGTCATCACAGTCCCGTTCTCAAGTACGATATTGTTGCCGTCTTTCAGCGTAAACGTGCTGATATCGTTGATCAGAGCCATATCCGCAGCAGTTGCAGCCCGTGTAAGATCAAGAGTTTCACCGCTTCCGTCCGCGTATACGCTCAGCTTCGCGGATTCCGTCACCGCGCCGTCTTCACTTGCTGTATTAGTGAAGTTTACCGCGCTGGTGTCGCCATAAAATTCAAAGGTTTTGGTTTCACCAACCTCCACACGGCCCAGGTCAAACGAACCGATCTGAACGCCGCCTGCCTCAGCGGTTATCTTCGCGTCGTCTGTCGCGACAGTTCCGTTGTTTGTTGCGGTCCCCTGAATTTTCAGTTGGTCCCTTCCGACGAAGTTGGTTGTTACATCCGTAATGTCCACTGAACTGTCTGCCGCGATTGGAACCTGAACGCTGCAGAGAACCGTGTCACCGTCACTGACGATTGCTTGAAGGTCGGTATTGCTCAGTTCGTCCGGTGCCTGCCAGGAAAAAACAAGTCTTGTCGTTTCGCCGCCTTTCAGCGTCATGGCGCTTTGCTCATCAACTGTCTCGGCTATTCCGTCCTTAAGCTGAACCAGGCTCACGGTCACATTATTGAGGGAGGAAAAAGACTGATTGTCCACGTTGAGCACCACCGGCAGAATTTCACCCGGCTGGGGCGCTTCCGGCGCTTTGATGTTGACTTCCGCTTTTTGCGCCGCCGTTTCAAAGTCGGCCGTCATCAGTACGCGGCTGTTTACGTCCTCTGTCGACATCTGCTCACCGGACACATCCGTTACCTGGGACATGCCCTTAACATAGACGACTCGGAGGCTTCCGTCGGCGAGGATGACAAAATCCAGGTCATTGTAGTTGGCCCCCTGCTCATCTGTTAGCTTCACCTGGTCGGACCACTCCGTCGGGCGATAGCTTATGGTAACGGGATTGCCTTCTTCGTCGTTCACCTGTGCTTCTGTGAGCGCTCCAATCGTCTGACGTACGGCATAGATCTGGTGTTCCCGGTAGTAGTTCTCCGGATCCGCGGCCTCTTCCGAGTTGGGGTCCACGCCGTCTTTATAGGTAATGTTGCTTTCACCCCAGACAATGTATACATTATTGTCATCAGATTTTACCATGAACTCATCAATGGGCATCTCGTTTTGGCGGACCTTGTTCCCGTCTTCGTCCGTCACCAGGTCGTATGGATGCTTCGCAACCACCTGAGAGGGCTGATATACATCCTTCTGTTTGTTGACAACGAAGGCACCCTTGTCCTCATAGTACTGCAGTTCCTGATTGACGAGATATCCGATATTGATACTGCGGATATCCCCATCCGACAGGTAGTACAGATAGACGTTGTCGTTGGACTGGTCAAATACCAGATTTGACAGGCTTGTCTGCTCTTCTGGAATGCGGATCGCGGGGAAAAACACATGGTTTTCAAAATCGTAAAGCTGAATAAACAGCTCTCTGTCGGAGGTTGTGGAGAAATCGCTGTCCGTGTCCACGGCATAGGCGAGAACGGCGTAGCCGCCGTAGCCGATGGCATCGCTGTCCACGATGAGCGGGTCGTTATTGGCAAAGGTTTTAATGGAAATTTCATCATTGGTCGGCGTCCTCGACCAGTATCCGATCCCGGAGGGATCTTCGTCTGAACCCACCAGAAGGCTGCTTTCATCCACATCCACATACTGCGAGGCATCAATAAAGCTCTGCCCATAGTAGTTCTGATCGCCGCCGCTTTCCGACCAGCAGTTTTTGTCAAAGTCGTAGAATCGGTAAGCCAGCGCAGTGTAATAGGGATTCACCACATCGCCGACCACGGCGTTCTCATCATCCCCGTCATCACCGACGTCCGTGGATGCGTACTGGGACTTTGTGTAAACAATCATCAAATTCTTTGTACCCGCCGTATCGTCGAAGGCAATATAGGGGTTTGTGTCGGAATAAATATCGTCGGCAGTCTGCTGTGTGACCTCCTGTACATCTCCGAAGGTCAGCGTATCTTTGCTGAAAAAGCTGGACTTGATGTTGTTCTTATTTAAGGCATCCAAAACGTCATCGCTCTCGCTGATCTGCGCATAAGCGCTGGACCAGGCCACAAGGATGCTGTCGCCCAGATCGTAGACGCAGGGGAGGCTGTCCGGCGTGTTGTCGGTATCCAGCTTCTTCGGCACGCTCCAGGTGCCGTCTGTGTTCAGGGAGTAATACAGCTGCGTCCGGTTTCTGTCATCCTGTGCCGTGTCGTCATCCAGAAACACAAGGAGCTGCCGGTTGTCACCCAGATCGGCCAGGCAGGTATAGGGGTAGGGGTATACGCCGGTCAGAAGCGTCTGCTCGTTGCCCGAGTGATTGGAAGCAGACAACGCCTTTAAAAGTCCACTGCTTCCGCCGCTCTGCCATGTACCGCGGTTTACAAGGTAATCTCTGGAGGCCACCTCTCCGCTCGAGACGTTATCGTAAAGGTATTCCTCGCCGCTGAAAATCGAATTGGCGTTAAGGCCCACGCTTCCGTAGTTAAAAAGATCCCAGGATTTATCCTGTATTTTCCAATTAAAATTAAAGCAGGCTACTGTGAGCGTAAGTTCCGAACTAAGACTCACGGAGCCATGGCCTGTTCCCAGCGTGGTGAAATTCATATCAAAGGTGGCTCTGCCATCGATGGTCAAAGTCGCAACGGACAACGAAGCGCCCACTGTAATTTCAATATACGGCTGCACGATGAATTTACCATATATTGTGAAATCCCTGTCCGGGTCCGTGTCGCTGGCATTGGAAAAATCGACCGACCCGCTTTCATCAAAATAGACATTTTTTTTGTATTTTTCGATGGCCATAAGGGCCGTAATATCCCCGCCCAACTTAAGCTGAACAAACACGGTAACGCCTATTGGCGTCTGAATCTCCACCTTGCTGCTGACACTGCCGGAAACGGTGGCGGAAATAATCATCTCATTGAAATAATAGCTTTGATAGTGTTTGGAAGTCGGGTCGGTGTCCAAGGACAGCTTGAGATAGATCGCGGTGGAAAGACCGAACTGCATGCTGTTCGTTAAAGAGGCGCTGGTTTTGTTGTCGTCCCCCTTGCTGACCGCGTCCTTGGCCGTATCCTTTGCCAATTCCGTATCGGCGCTTCCCGCGGCCTCCTTGAGCGCTTCATCCTCTTCTTTGCCGCTGTCTTCTATGTCTTTTTCCCAGGACTTATCAAACCCAAAGGCGATGATCAGATCATGACCCTGCCTGGATTCATAAGCAGCCAGATTTCCGTCCAGCTCACCGGACAGACCCATATTGAACGCTGTGTCCAAGGAGCCGACCATATCGATGGCGCCGCTCACGGGAGATTGGAAGGAGGTCATCAGTGAAATTGTATCCAATTTTTGAACGAAGGAAAACCCGACGTCATGCTCCAGGTGTGTTTCTCCGTATTGATCCACTAGCTGAAGCGTCATCGTATCTCCGGGAAGGACTCCTTCCGCTGCGGGATTGAGCGAGAAGGTATAGCTCCCATTTTGGGGAAGAACCTCTTGGCTGTAGCGCAAAACGCCGTCTTTGGAATAAATATGGATAATCGCCTTCTGCGCGGAGATCCCCGGCTGCTGCGCACTGACTTCAAAGTGGAAGGTGTATGTCGTATCTCCGTTTCCCACCGCGTTAAATTCGAGCTCCTGCGTATTTTCGGTGGTAACGCCTTTCTCCGTGTTCTTTACCGTTTCATACCCCGTGAAGTTATACGGGATGAAATCGTCGTATTCCTGGAGTTGGATTTCCGAGGCGGCGTTCACATTGGCATACCCTTTATAATTCACACCATTATAGCTGATGATCATAGCATAGCTCTCGTTGGTAATAAAATCGTTGCTGAATATGGTAAAAGTTCCATCCTCCCCGGTCTCAGCCGAATGGCCGTTGACCAATACCTGTGCACCCACAACATCCGTTTCGGTGCTCTTAGCGCCGGCCGCGCTCATGTTTTGCAGCACGCTTCCGCCCACAAGCACAACATGCTCGGAAATCATCCCCGCCGAGCTGGAAGTGGGCTTCGGTTCGAAGCTGTAATAGATCAGGGGATAGTCATAGTTTGCAACATAATTATAGAATGCGCCGAAAACCGCCGTGCGGTTAAATAGGCTTTCGTATTTTTTGATGTTCTGATATTCTGAATAGGTGAGGTAACCGTCCTCATTGGTGTCGCCGGAGTAATCCGCCCAGCGCATCCGGTAGCCTTCCTGCGGCAAGCCGCTGATCGTATAGACCTTGTTGCGTTCAAGCGGACTGATAATCATGGGCGTTTGACTGTCTCCCGTCAGGATTGTGTTGTCGTATGAATAAAGGACAGTTCCTTTTTCATTATCACTGCTTTTGGGATTAGCAATGACCTTCATGGCAGGCACGCCGTATTGGACCGTCAACTCTGTAAACGTCTTTCCCGGCGTAAAATTCAGTTCGTTCGGTGTGGCTTCGTTGACCGGGAGTCCGGAGACCGACGTGATCAGACGGGAATACTCCCTGCTGCCAAGCGTCGCTTCAAGGGCTTCGGAGCCCTTGCGATCGGTCAAGTGATCATCCATGTCACGTTCCATGTTGTTGTCGGTGACGGACGCCCCCGCAAAATTAATATTGGCGCTGTTATAACCGGTCACGGAATAGCCCTTATCGGCATAAGCGTCAAGCGCCACGGTATCCAGCATGCCCATGCGCAGAATTACACCGTTTTCGAAGCTGTTTTGCGCCATGCCGCCCTTCGTTTCGTCAAAACTGATTTTCACAAACGCGGTGCGCGCTTTATAAATCGGCCGAATGACGACCGTATTATGGTCACACAGAATTTGATCGCGCTCAATTTTGTTTCCTTCGGAGTCCATCATTTTTCCGGTGTAGAGGGCGCGGATATTCAGACTGTCTCCCTCCACAGAGTAATAGCCATTGCTGCCTGTACGCTCAATCTTATAGCCCCACAGATAGACCTTGGAGGTATCTGTCAGTTGTGTATCCGCATACTGCGGCAGCAAGCTGACCGTGTCCCCATCATAGAACACTTTTTCCGAGGCACCCGAGGTATCGCCGCCAAAGGAGAGTCCCCCAACAAATACAGACGCTCCTTGCGAAGAGTTGCCGGACGAGGTAAATGTTTTTGGAATGATCTTCGCGTTCGGGTCGCTTTTGTCAGTCTCCAGTCTTACTGTGATTGGCGTATAGTACAGCTTCACGGAGTTGACGAATAACTGGGACTGCTGCGCCTGACTTTGTGTACGGCTGATAAAACGGATGGATGTGGGCTGCCGATAGGAGGCCGGCAACGTATAGTTTCCCCATGAGTCGGCGAGCGTTCCGTTTTGCTGGGCGACCGTGTCTTCGCATACCGTCACCGTACTGCTGAAATCCTGATAGTAGACGGGATTAGTCCAACCCCAGCCCTTATAATAGCCGCTGTACGGATTCGACCAATACCAGGAGATTTTGTCCACCATGGTGAGATCCGCGTCAAATTGTATGCTGTTTGAACCGTTCGTACCGTATACCGGAACATACGCCGTATTGTTGATAACCGAATAGTTCCCGGCGGTGATGTCGCTTACCGTAAGCGTTTTCACACGGTAATTCTCTTCGTAACCGATATAGGAAAGCAGACTGACACTGTTCGAGGCGGCAGTGTCTGCGCTTTTGAGCGCCATCCGTGCCATAGCCGCTTCAGGCGCGCCAATGGTGATGAGCGTTTTCCCCGTTTCAGGGTCCGCAGCCCCGGTCCCGTTGGGATCGAGCCGGACGTAAAACTGCAGCCCGGCGCCTTGGTCAGCGCTGAGCAGGGGCACTTGTACTGTCTGAGTCTCCTGACCGGGGACAAAGCGCAGTTCCGTCACGATTGGATCGTAATCCACGCCCGGCTGAGCCGAGACGGCCGCCGTGCCTACATAGACAGAACCATATCGGTACAGGCCGGCGGTTCGTTTTACAGTTACCTCCGCATAGCCTGTATCTGGATCCGCTGTAATATCACTGTCGGCCATCTCAAACAGAAGCGCTTCTTTTTCTTCATTGTCTTCGATATTCATAAACCCATTCAGCGAGTCTCCAAGCACGCCGCCAACCGGATCGGTCAGTGCGAAAAGGACCTGTTCCTCATCCTCGGAAATGCTGTCGTCCATGGTGTTGAAGCGGATCTTTTTTATGTATTCCCCGTCTGCAAAGTTCAGCGTGCAGCATTCGCCCGGCAGCCCCTCATACAGCGCCTTCTCCTGTGTGAGGGCGCTGTCCTTTTGCGTGTCGTCCACCTGGCGCCAGTTGGGCTGGGTGGAAACATTGCCCACAGAGGCATCCCGCATGGCGCGAAGGCCGGTGTTGTCGGTTTCGGAAGAGATGTCGTCAGTGGACGCTTCGCCGCTCTCCTCCGTATTGCTTTGCGCAACATCCACCGCAACGGCGTTCTCATCGTTTTCAGCGATGCTGGCAATCAGCGGTTTGGCATCCGCGTTTTTAGGCAGCGTTTTGTAGAAAAGTCCGTCTTTCACACTCAGGGTGTAGTCCTCTCCATACTCCGCCGTCACGTCGATGGCTTTCAAGGTGACGCTTGCGGCGCCGGCGGTCCCGCCCTTCCTCACAACGGCAATTTCTACATAGGACATGTCCTCCGACGTGTTCATTCTGGTCGTCAGAAGCTCAAACAGCCCGTTTGGATATGCCGTCTCATCCGCCGCCTGCTGGAGCTGCTGACGTAGCTGCTCATCATCTCCCTCGTCCGCTGCCAATGCCGAAAGTGGTAGCATACCGACCAGCATCACAATGACCAGAATAAACGCAATGACTCTTTTAAAAGCTTTCATGATACTCTCTCCTCTTTATGTAATGCCCGGCGAATTTCAGCGCGTTCCCCATTCTCTTTCTTTTAGCCTTTTGCCGTATCCATATAGAGCACAATCGAAAATATGAGAGACGGAGAGATTCCCTCCGTCCGGGAGCGATGACCATATAGCGCAATTTGGGCAAAGCGCTTCATATGCAGCACTTCCATCGCCCGTTTTCAGTCGGCAGCAGGTTTCAAGCTCGGGAAATCGCCGATCCGTCACGAGGCAAATTCCGCCAGAAGCGCTATTCGTTTTCCGACTGCCGTATAACGAATCATATTTCTTCGCCACAATCATAAACTCCCTTTCGTATTTTATTTGATTGTAGCAGAGTACCCACTAACGAAATCGCTAACATCCCTCCCAAAATTCCTGACACAGCGACAAATTTTTACAATTTATTGATTATTTCCCGGTCTCGTACTAAAATGAAACTGTTTTACCATATCACTAAGGGGGTGGTGGATTGGCGCGCATATCAGCCGTTCGTATCATGGCGCCGAACGCGGAGGCGGGAGAGATTTCGCGCGGGGATCTGGTAGCCGATATACTTGGTAGCCGTGACAAGGTTACCTATATCCACGCGGGAGCGGGTTTCGGCAAAACCACGTTGCTTTGTCAGGTCGCGGGTTCTGTCAGCAAGGTTGTCTGGGCCACGCTGGACGGTGAAAGCGATGTGTTTTCATTTCTGACCCTTCTGGGTGAAGCCGTCCGTTACGCCTTCCCGCTTTATGAGTTTAATGTCTCTGAATATATGCCATTTGAATCAAAGGATAACTTTACAACGCTTCTTGCAGACGCTGTTATTAGCAGCAT
>JAYFPV010000289.1:0-6354 GCA_034927465.1 Lawsonibacter sp. | reverse complement strand
TTCGGTACTCTGCATGAATACAAAGAGCTCAGCTATTGGGCCGCTCATCCATACGTCTACCTCACCGACCAGAATGGCAGCTCTGCATACGAGGTCTTTGCCGCTTATGAGGTCCGCGTAGACGGCGACACGTACCGGCTTAACTTTTCAAGCGGCCAGGGCAAGCAGAATTTTATTGATTTCTGTCTGGCACAGTCTCTCATCGACACCGGCGTTGTCCCCTCGGTAAATGACCGGATTTTGACCTTGTCTACCTGTACCGGAAACGGACATACCACCCGCTGGGTGGTACAGGCAGTACTAAAAGACGCTGCCCCCTCCGATTTGGCCCAGCAGGCCACGTCGGAAGCATCTTCCACCGGCGGGGACATTTCTTCTCAGTCACCCTCCGCCTCGCCCGATTCGTCCGGCGCAAACCCTTCTGACGCTTCCGAACAAGCCCCCGTCTCTCAGGACATTCGGCCCGAGGACCAGTCAGACATCTCTGCCGCAGCGGGAGACGCTTCCGCCCAGATTGTTTCTTCCGACAGCGGCAATGGCGAGACTGTTCCGCTTTCTCCCTGAAAAGGCTTTATGTTCAGGCAACAAACCCCCCCCACGTTTCGAGCCAGGTGACCTGCACTCCAATTGTTAGACAGTATACCCCGTCTTCCACCAAAAATTGTGACAAGCAGCGTGATTTGGACGCTCATCAGCTCAAGAAGGGTAAGACAGGGCAGGTCGGCTATTAGGCGCACATCGGCGTGAACGTAAAGCATCCGTTTTCGGCGACAGCGGTTATCTGGGCGTAAAAACCGTGAGGACGCTGTTTTGCGCAACAATCAGGGCAAGAAAATCAAATAATTTGGGCTGACAAACCACGCCTGTCGGTCTGATTCGGTTTGCCTTTGCGTGCACAGGCAAACCTATCTGCGCTACCCGCTGTTTTCCACGGGCAGCGCAGTTCTCTTTTTTCTGTTGTGCAGGAACGCATATGGCCATTATCCGCAGCGCATTTTGGTAGATACGATTTTCCGGACATGAGAGAATCCTCGCTACTGCCGGGAATGTGGAATCCATCTAAGCGGACCGAAGCTCGGCAAGCCGCCAGCTGATGCAGCAGTGTATCGTCGGCAGCTCAAGCAGAAATGGCTGGAGTCTGGCGAGCAAGGAGAAATTGAACGTGATTTTGGTGTAGGCAAGCGCCGCTACTCATTGGGATGCATCATGACAAAGCTGAAGCATACCAGTGAAGTTGCCGTGTGCTTGGTTGCTCTGACCAGGAATCTCCGAACGAAGCTTTGGCTTTTTTTTCTCCTTTTTGGCAGAGAGACTATGGGAGGGAGATTTGTCTTTTCTTGAGCGCACTGCTTGGCTGGTTTTGCTCTTTTGCTTGATTGATGCCGTTGTGCAGTTGACACTATTTAAAACAAAAAAACAAGTAGACTCACGGTTAAGCCCCATAGGCACACGTTGTGACCTATGGGGCTTAACGCTGGTACGGAGCGGAAATTCGCATCAGTGCCCGGGCGAACGGGTAAACGATGAAATGGCAGCCTGCCGAAGGAGGTATTGTCGTCTTGTGGCTATTTTTCCATAAATGCGTTTGGATAAATCCGGTAATACTTGACAGGCCGTCCCGGCTGATTGATGTTACGCTTTCGGTAAGCCACGGCGGCGCCGGAGGCCTCCAATTGGCTTAAAATCCGGGCGGCGCTTCTGGTGGTAATGTTGAGGATACCGGCCAAGTCCTGGGCGCAGAACACCGGCTCCTCCTTACCGGCAAGGGCCGCGCAAAGGCTCTGCCGGTAGCGTTTAGCCAAGCTGTACCGCTCGCCAGCCGGCTGTAAGGCACCCGCTGTCACGGAAACGATCCCTGGGTTCGGCTCGTCGGCCAGCGGCCCCACCACATAGCCGTCCGCCGTCACCACATAGGCGGCAGATCCCTTTTGGCGCAGGGCCTCTTTCAGTGCGCGGCCCGCGTTCTGATGGGCGGTAATCACGTTCCCGGCGCATCCCCACCCTGCGGACACCGGGAAACCCAATGTTTCCTCCAAGTAAGGCAACAATTGGCATGTCATATACTCATGGGTCAGTTCCTTCAAAACCTCTATGCTGGTGGTTAGTTCCACACGCCCGCCATGGCGGTAAATCAAAAAGATATCTCCCATCTGATGATTATACAGGTCGATCTTTTCCACCAGCCGGTCCAGCGCGCCAGGATCCACTTCCGCGTGGGGTACAAGCAGCCCAATGCAGGACGTGCCATTCTGTGGTACAGATTCTTTAATCTGAGTCAGCAGCCCCCCAAAAGTATCCAGCATGGACTCTCTTGAGGGCAACAGCAGCTTATATCGGATACCGGCGCTTTGTAATTCATCTTCCATGCTGCCAAAGCGGGTCACGATCCAGTCCACCTCTCCGCTTTTCCACAGCCTGTGATACCGCTTTAGCCCAAGAGACCAGTACTCCCCGTAGGGGATGCTCGGGTCATCCTCGCTGTCCACCCGGGGAATGCCCGGGCGGCCAAATAGCGCCTCAAAATGAACAGGAAAATCCGGTTTGTCGAAGAGCACGCGGGAAAAGTCCAACCCCGGCTCTTGAATGGCCAACTGGGCGATCACGCGGTAATAATCCCGGTCGGCAATATTGAAAAAGGTGCACGGCAATGAAATATGCCCCACTCTCTCCTTAACGATATTGTAGGTATAGGATCCCCCAAACAACAGCGCGTCAAAGCGGCCTACATTCTGACAGTACACATACATCAAATGGTCGTTGGATGTGTAGGGCAAATAGGTGACGTTGCAGTACTTTTGCATCTCCTCGTCGATCTTCATAATGTTCTTCAGCGACGCCGCAACCGCAATAATCCCAATGGAATACATGGCTGTCTTCCTTTCCAAGCACTGTTTTGTTGTTCATTATAACATATGCCGGAGAAAAGCGCTATCTTGCAAGTGTCCATTCCATGATTTGCGGTCTAAATCTGTCATCCGTGAAGGAAACACTGCCGGCTTTTCTGACACTCGCTATGTCAAAAATTTTGTGTTACCGTCTTTAATTATGTCTAAATTGTCATTATTTGCGCCATAAATTTGTCTAAAATATCCATATTTAGTCTCTAAAAATGTCTAATATTCCAAAATTATTTCTTTGCATGTACCATATCCTTGTGATTATATTGACTTTTATTGCGAATCGGTGTTTAATAATGTCAAATTAATTTTGTCTAAAATTATAAATCAATTTATCCAAAATTATTGTCTTAAAAGAAGAGGAATTAAATATGACCAGCAAACAAGAGGCATTGGCGGCAATTGACCGTGAGCAGGACCGGCTGACCGCCCTGAGCGATGCGATCTGGGATCACCCGGAAATCAGGTATCAGGAATTTTTCGCTGTCAAAACGTTGTGTGATTTTCTTCGCGAGGAAGGGTTTTCGATTCTGGAGGGAGTAGCCGATATCCCCACCGCCTTCTGTGCCAGTTACGGCGGCGGCAGTCCGGTGATTGGACTTCTGGCCGAATATGACGCACTGGAAAGGATGAGCCAAGCGGCGGAATTGACCAGCCGCTGCCCGGTCCAGACGGGCGCCGCTGGCCACGGGTGCGGCCACAACCTGCTGGGAGTTGGTGTTGTGGGTGCAGCTCTGGCCATCAGGGATTACCTAAAGGGCGGGCATACCGGCACCGTGCAGCTGTTCGGGTGTCCCGCCGAGGAAGGCGGCTCCGGCAAAACCTTTATGGCCCGGGACGGCGTCTTCAACGGCATCGATATTGCCCTCACATGGCACCCCGGAGACACTAATAATGTGGCAAATGGCAGTAATCTGGCCAACTGTCAGGTGGCCTATCATTTCCATGGCAAGGCCTCTCACGCCGCTCTTTCTCCTGAGCTGGGGCGCAGCGCTCTGGATGCGGTGGAGCTTTTAAATGTTGGCGTCCAGTTTTTACGGGAGCACATCCCCCAGAATTGCCGCATTCAATACGCCATTACCAACGCCGGTGGAAATTCCCCCAATGTGGTGCAGGCCCGGGCCGACGTGCTCTACCTAATGCGCGCCCCTCAGCTGGACCAGGTACACAGCCTCAACCAGCGGGTGGATGACATCGCCCGGGGGGCCGCCCTCATGACCGGCACCACTCTGGAGATCGAGTTTATTAAAGCCTGTTCCAACGTCCTGCCCAACAAGGTGTTGGGTCTTCTGATGCAAAAAAATTTTGAGGCCTTGGGTTCCGCTCAATACGACCAAGCCGACCGGGAACTGGCGGCACAAATGCAGGCCAGTATGGGTGAAAAAGATGACTACTATCGTTGCCTGGTTGACGACATTCAGGACGAAGCCCTTTGCGCGCGACTAATGGCTGACGTTGACGCTCCGCTTTATGAGCAGATTCTGCCCTATCCGAACCACGAAAGTTCTGCCATGGCCTCTTCGGATGTAGGCGACGTAAGCTGGGTCTGTCCGGTAGTCCAACTTTCAGCCGTCACCATGCCGGGTGGCACCATAATGCACTCCTGGCAGGAGGTGGCGGTAGGCAAAAGCGCCTTGGCGCACAAGGGTATGCTTCAGGCGGCCCGGGTCATCGCATCCACAACCATTGATGCCATAAACAACCCCGAAATTATCCGCTTGGCCAAAGAGGAAAAGGACCGCCGTACCGGCGGAAAGCCCTACAGCTGTCCTATCCCAGAGGGTATTCGCCCGCCTATGCAGTAAAGCGATTGTGCTCGGAGGAGGTGAACGCCCGAAACCTGAATGCCCACGGCTGCAGAGCGGCAAGAATCCATAGACCGCACGACCTATAAGAATCCCGCAGTGCAAAACAACCGCAAAATGTGAAAGGGGTACAGAAATGGATACTCAAATGTTGATATGTTTGCTGGTATTCCTGTTTATGGTTATCAGCTTCAGTCTCAACAAGATTCCTATGGCACTTACATCTGTGATTGGCATGCTGGCTCTGGTCATCTCGGGCTGCGTCGAGTCTTCCACCGCGCTAGGCAACATCGGCAGCAGTACCGTTATTACCATGATCTCCATGTTTATCATCGCCGCCGGCCTAAACCGCACCCAAATGGTTACCCATCTGTCCAAGATGGTCTACCGCGTCACCAAGGGTTCCTTCACCAAGGTGCTGGCCGGCTATGTCCTGGTCACCTTCCTGCTGGGCCAGTTCATCCCCAGCATCACTGCCCTGTTCGCCCTGGTTTGCCCCCTGGTCATCAGCATGTGTGACGAGCTGGAGATTAGCCCCTCCAAGATGATGTACTCCATTGCCCTGGTGGCCGTTTCCGGTTCCTTCACCATCACCCCCATCGGCCCCTATGCCGCCAGCTTCATCGAAGACAACGGCTATCTGACCCAGTTCGGTATCACCAACTACGCCTTTACCATGTTCACCGAAATGACCATCAAGGTACCTGTTGTTATCTTTGTACTGATTTGGGCCATCTTCTTCGCCCCCAAGTTTGCGCCCGAGAAGCCGGTGGTTCCCCTCAAGATGCTGGAGGGACGCAAGCGGGCCCAAACAGAGCCGCTCAGCTCTGTGCGTGAGGTCATTGGCTACACTGTCTTTGTCGTTGTTATTATCTGCCTGATCTTCCAGTCCTTTGGCCTTCCTTCCTGGATCATTCCCGCAGTGGGCGCCTCTGTTCTGGTATTTAGCGGCGTTCTCTCCGAGCGTGCAGCCATTGACAATATGTGCCTGGATATCATCATGTTGTATGTGGGCGTGGTCACCCTTGGCAGTGCCTTCTCCAATACCGGCGCAGGTGCCTTGGTCGGTGACGCTGTTGCCGGCCTGCTGTCCCACACCAAGAACAGCTATATGATCGGCGCTATCTTCTTCATCGCTGCTTTCTTGATGACCAGTCTGCTTTACAACAGAGCGGTCAGCAAAATTCTAATCCCCCTTGTCATCCTCACCGCCATGTCTCTTGAGTGCGATCCTCGCGGCCTGATGGAAATGTGCTATGTCGGTTCCATGTGTTCTCTGATCACCCCCATGGCCACCTCTGTTGTCCCTATGATGATGGGTGCCGGCGGCTATAATCAGAAAACTCTACTCAAGATGGGCTGGATTCCTTCCATCCTGATGGGGGTCATCGCCGTGGCAGTGGGTATGACTCTCTACCCCTGCTATTAGAACATCTCGCTCGTAGCCTGATAAAAGAATTGAATACATAAAAGCGGCTCTGCTGACTTCTTTACAGAAAATCAGCAGAGCCGTTTAGCTCATATGTAGGATTGGATGAGATGGGATTCAGATTACCCGCAAACCAACCACAACAGGTATCCTCCCCCACCCTCTCCAGTCCAAACGTCATCCGGGAATGGCCCGCCGGATGGCCCTGGCCTCGGACACCGGA
>JAYFPV010000062.1:0-2229 GCA_034927465.1 Lawsonibacter sp. | reverse complement strand
TTTGATGCCCCCATCGCCTGGCAGTATGAAGCGACACTGGTATGTATGTCCTGGGTTGTGTTTCTCGGGATGTCTGTTACGTTCCGATTGGACGAGCACATGAGGCTTACCTTTCTTTCCAATGCCATGAAACCGAAGATGAGTCATATTTGGATTGCACTGATGGATTTCATTGTTCTGTTGTTTTTAGCTTACGCTGGATATGCAAGCATATCCATAATTGAGAATGCTATGCCCACGCTTTATCAGACGATTCCTGTAAGCCGTGGCCTGTTTTATATGCCCTTCCCCATCGGCTGCGCGTTCTCCATTTGTCACATCATCAACACCAACTACAAAAGAATGACCGGCAAGGGGCATTCCGCTTCTTCTGCTGAGTAAGGAGGACGTTCCATGGTACAAAATGTTGCATTGCTGATGGGGCTGTTCCTGATCATGATGGTTTGCGGCGTCCCCATTGCATTTTCGCTGTCTACATCTGCCATTGT
Organism: Lawsonibacter sp.; assembly: GCA_034927465.1. Classification (GTDB taxonomy): domain Bacteria; phylum Bacillota; class Clostridia; order Oscillospirales; family Oscillospiraceae; genus Lawsonibacter. Next base: position 1,741 of record JAYFPV010000062.1, on the reverse strand, counting down.
GACCGCTTTAGCCACCGGTGAATTTGCGGCTACCGCGATTGTTCACCGTATGATCGGAAACTCCAGCTCCTATACGTTATTGGCAATTCCATTCTTTATTTTGGCTGCCAAGCTGATGAACACGGGCGGAATTACCAGCAAAATTTTTCGCTGCTGCTCCGCATGGGTTGGCTGGGTTCCTGGCGGTCTGGGCCATGCGAATGTAGCTACTTCCATCGTTTTTTCCGGCATGAGTGGCTCCGCCGTTGCGGATGCCGGCGGTTTAGGCCAGATTGAGGTAGATGCTATGGTGAAGCAGGGCTTTGATCCTGAATTTGCCGCTGCGGTTACCGCTGCTTCTGCTACAATCGGCCCCATCATTCCGCCTTCTATTCCCATGGTCGTATACGGTATGATGACCGAGGTATCGGTTGGCACGTTGTTTATCGGCGGTGTGACCCCCGGTCTGCTTCTGGCTGTGGCCACCAGTGTTTTGGTATTTATCATCGCAAAAAAACGCAATTATCCCGTTCAGAAGTTCAGTCTGCGCGAGGCTCTGGTATCTACGAAGGAAGCGTTCCTCTCCTTGCTGACCCCGGTCATTATCATCGGCGGAATTTGGACTGGCGTATTCAGCCCTACCGAGGCGGCTTGCGTTGCCACCATTTATGCCTTTATTTTGTCCGTGATCGTGTATCGCGGTATGTCACTGAAGGAGATGTATATCGCACTGCGGCAAACCGTGGCGGACGGCGCCGGAATCTTATTGATCATTTGTGGCGCGGCTGCATTTTCTTGGTTGGTGACTATGATGGGCATGACCAATGCACTGTCTGAGATGCTGACCAGCCTGACCGACAACAAGTATGTCATGTTGTTGATTCTGAACATTGCGTTCCTGATTATTGGCATGTTCATGGAGGCTCTGGCGGTTATGACTATCACGGTGCCTTTCCTGATCCCGCTGATGAATTCCTTTGGAATTGACCCAGTGCATTTGGGTGTGGTGTTGGTGCTGAACCTGATGATTGGTTTGTGCACGCCTCCGGTTGGTACTTCCTTGTTTATTTGTGCTAAGACAGCCAAAATTACCATTGAATCCATGTATAAGGCAATTTTGCCTTTCCTGGTACCCCTTGTCGTTGTCTTGTTCCTGATTACGTATTTTCCTTTCTTTGTTACCTGGCTGCCCAATTTGGCAGCAGGCTAATGGAGTAGAAGATAACTTTCATCAAGAGCAGAGGCCAGTTGATACTGGCCTCTGCTCTTTGCTGTGGAATCGTCCGGGATATAAATGTGAATTGACAAGCAAATTTCTGCAAATCGGTTCCGTCAAGGCGGCCATATCTACCGCTATTAGGGATAAGCGTGAAAAATACCAGGCAGCGGAAAAATAAGGGGCTGCAAGCAATTCGGAGGTCAAAGGCGTGTAGGAGCCTAGAGAAATTTATGGCGGCCAGGACTACCAAAAGTTGCGTGTAACTTCTGCAATGACGTGGTAAATATATCAAACCTTTGGAAATAGCATAAAAAAACCTAGAGCCATTGAAGCTCTAGGTTTTTTTGGTCGGAGTGTCGGGATTCGAACCCGAGGCCTCTTGGTCCCGAACCAAGCGCGATACCAAACTTCGCCACACCCCGATATAACGAACCAATACAGCACTGCAACGAACCTGAACGGAACGACTGCGGCCGCCATAAGCGCAAAAAAAGAGTGGCAGCAACAAGGGGGCGTCATCTGCGGATACCCAGTCGCTCAATC
>JAYFPV010000186.1:0-8040 GCA_034927465.1 Lawsonibacter sp. | reverse complement strand
CCATGTGTCTATACCCCATCCCTGATTTCCTGCTGTGACCTATGCAATTTGGAGCAGTCGATTCGAACGCTGGAACGCTCCGGTATCGAGATGCTCCATGTGGATATTCTGGATGGGCACTTCAGTCCCAGCATGCCTCTGGGGCTGGATACCGTCCGCCAGCTGCGGGACCGCACCGACCTGTTTTTTGACTGCCACGTGATGGTGAGCGAGCAGGATTACTTTGTGGACGAATTACTGGATATCGGAGTCGAGCAGATCGTCTTTCACGCCGAGACCCAGCCTCACATGGATGGGATGCTCAACCGCATCCACGCCAAGGGGGTCAAAGCCGGCGTGGCCCTCAAGCCAGCCACTCCTTTGTCCACACTGGACTATGTGCTGGAGAAGTGCGACACGGTGCTGCTCATGCTCATCAATCCCGGCTATGCGTTCGTCAAGGGCGAGAGTCAGGTGCCATATGCCAGTCGAAAGGTTCGGGAACTGAGAACGATGATTGATGACCGGGGACTGTCCACGAAGATCGAGCTCGACGGGCGCATCTCGCCGGAGAATATCCGCGCATATGGTAGAGATGTGGATCTGTATGTGGTAGGCAGTACCTGCGTGAAGAAGGACAGCTTGGAAGCGGACTTCCACAAGCTGAACCAGCTGAGAAACGACGTGTTGGGAGGAATGTGAAATGAGCGAGAGCTTTACCAAAACCTATCAGGAGACCTGTGTCTCCGTGCTGGACGAACTGAAACGGACCCTGGACAGCATTGACACCAAAAGTCTGGAGCAGTTGACGGAAGCAATCCTGGCCGCCGATCAGGTATTCTTCGTGGGAGTAGGCAGGGTGCTGCTCAGCCTCCAATCGGTATGCAAGCGGCTGGCCCACTTGGGGATCAAGACCCACTATGTGGGGGAGATCACAGAGCCTGCCATCACCAAGAACGATCTGCTCATCGTGGGCTCCGGCTCCGGTGCTTCCCTGTTCCCGTTAGGCATTGCCAAGAAGGCCCGGAACACTGTGAACTGTAAGATCGTCCACATTGGCTCCAATCCAAACAGCGAGATGAAGGACATCTGTGACTTTATGGTCCGCATCCCGGTGCGTACCAAGTTTTACTTAGACGACGAGATTGACTCCTGCCAGATCATGACCTCCCTGTTTGAACAGACCGTGCTGCTGGTAGGGGACATCTTAGCCAAGATGATCGTGGAGAAGCAGCAGTTGGACATGAAGGGGCTGTGGCAGTACCACGCCAACCTGGAGTGAGCCCATGGAGAAAAAAGAACTGCTCCGGCGGGTTGGCAGTATGCAGCAGCTGGCCTCCATCCGTCCTATCACCCACACGGAGGGGCGCGCCTCTGGTCTGAAGGCCTATCAAGTGAAAAACGGCCCCCTGCACTATCAAGTGCTGGCGGACAAGTGCCTGGATGTGGGAGAGTTCTCGTACAAAGGGGTCAACGTCAACTTCCTGTCCAAGCCAGGCCTTCAGGGCTGCGGCCACTATGATACCAACGGGGACGAGGCGCTGCGCAGTATCATGGGCGGCCTGTTCTTTACGGCGGGGCTGGAGAATATCTGTGCTCCCTGTACCGTGGACGGCAAGGACTACCCCATGCACGGCCGTATCCGAACCACCCCGGCGGAGCACCTGTGCGCCGACGCCTTTTGGCAGGAGGAGGACTATATCCTCCATTGCAGCGGCGAGATGCGGGAGGGAGAGCTCTTCGGAGAAAATCTGGTCCTCCGCCGTACTGTGGAGACCAGGCTTGGCGAAAAGTCGGTCACTATCACCGACGTGGTGGAGAACCAGGGTTTTCGGTCTGAGCCGCTGATGCTGCTGTACCACATCAATATCGGCTACCCCCTGTTGGACGAGGGGACGGAGCTGGCCGCCCCTACCCGGTCTGTCACCCCACGGGACGAAACCTCAAGGGGCCGCGAGGACCGCTGGAACCAGATGGAAGCCCCAAAGGACAACGAGCCGGAGTGTGTGTTCATCCACGACTTGAAGCCCGATCGGACGGGCAGGGCCGTGGTGGCCGTCCTCAAGGACAAACTGGGGCTGGGGATACGGCTGGAGTTCACCTGCCAGAACTTGCCAAGGTTCATGGAGTGGAAGTCCACCGCCTCCGGGGACTATGTGCTGGGGCTGGAACCCTCCAATTCCAGCGTCTATGGCCGCCCCTTCCACGAGAAGGCGGGGGACCTGCACCGCTTGGAGCCCTTCGGGACAGAGACCAACGTGCTCACCTTCACCATGCTGGACGGGGCGGAGGAACTGAGGGCTGCCCGGGAGGAGATCACCGCAATCCTTGCGGAGTAACAACATACGCAAACGGCGGATATGCTGTGTTTTATGTCCCGGTGGGCTGTGAAGAATCCAACTTTTCATGCTATCTCTCCGGCCTGCACGGGGAGGAAGAATAAGAAAGGAAGACCTGCTATGAAACGCTCTGAGATAAATACCATCATCAAGGACTTTGAGGCGCTGATGAAGGAGTACCGCTTTGCCCTGCCCCCTTTCCTCGGCTTCACCCCAGAGGAGTGGGCCGAGAAGGGCCATGCGTACGACGAGATCCGGGACAACGCCCTGGGTTGGGATGTTACCGACTACGGCGAGGGACACTTCGATACCCTGGGTCTGGCCCTGATCACCATTCGCAACGGCAATGTACACGATTCCAAGTACACCAAGACATATGCTGAGAAGATCATGATGCTCCGTGATGGCCAGGTGTCTCCCAATCACTTCCACTGGAACAAGATGGAGGACATTATTAACCGGGGCGGCGGCAACCTGGTTTTCAAGCTGTGGAACGCCACTCAGGACGAGGGCTTGGGCGACACCGATGTGGAAATCTGTCAGGACGGCCGCCGGTATATGGTGCCAGCCGGGACCGAGATCGTGCTCCACCCCGGTGAGTCCCTGTCCCTGTATCCATACTACTACCATGAGTTCTATGTCCAATCCGGCACCGGCCTTGCTCTGATCGGCGAGGTGTCCATGTGCAATGACGATAACACCGACAACCGGTTCTATCAGACTCTGGGCCGATTTCCCTCCATCGAAGAGGACGAGCCACCCTATCGCCTGCTTTGCACGGAGTACCCCCCGGTAAAGGACTGATCCAAACCTGGGGTCTGGGTGGCCCCTGCGGGAGGAAGAACGAAAGGAGTTAAGCAATGAGCGAATATGCTGTTTCCATGGAGCATGTTACAAAGACCTTTCCTGGCGTTAAGGCTCTGGACGACGTTCAACTCCATCTGAAAGCAGGCGAAGTCATGGCGCTGTTAGGGGAGAACGGCGCCGGCAAATCCACGCTGATGAAGATCCTCTCTGGAGTGTATACCCGCGATTCGGGCGACATTGAAATTTTTGGACACAAGGTGGAGGGCGATCTGAATACCCGACAGGCCCAGGAACTGGGTGTGGCCATCATCCATCAGGAACTGAATATGTGCCAGCACCTGACGGTGGCCAACAATATGTTCCTCGGCAGGGAGATCATCAAGGGCGGCAAGCTGGACAACGCTGAGATGAACCGGCAGGCTGCTGAGCAGCTGGCCAAGCTGGGCATCCACGATTTGGACCCAAACACAATCGTTGGAAACCTGCCGATAGGCCGCCAGCAAATGGTGGAGATCGCCAAGGCCCTGCTCATCAATGCCAAAATCCTGGTGATGGATGAACCCTCTTCCGCACTCTCCAACGCGGAGATCAATGAGATGTTCCGCATTGTCCTGGAACTGCGCAGCCAGGGCTGTGCTATCGTATACATCAGCCATCGCCTTCAGGAGCTGCACCACATCGCGGACAGCGTCATTATCATGCGGGATGGCCGTTATATCACCGAGGGCAAATTTGCAGACTTCACCATGGATCAGATTATCTCCAACATGGTGGGCCGGGAAATTACCGAACAGTTTCCCAGGGACGAGGTGGAGCGTGGGAAAAAGGTACTGGAGGTCAAAAACCTTCGGGCTGGCCGGGCCGTAAAGGGGATCAGCTTTGAAGCTTACGAGGGTGAGGTGTTGGGCTTTTCCGGCTTGGTGGGTGCCGGCCGGACCGAGGCCATGCGCGCCATCTTCGGCGCAGACCCTAAGGATGACGGCGAGGTGATTCTGGACGGCAAGGTACTCAAGATCAACAGCCCTGCCGACGCCATCCACCAGGGGATTGTGCTTGCCCCGGAGGACCGGAAGAAGGACGGTCTGTGTACCAAACTAACTGTTCGGGATAACATTGCGCTGCCCAATTTGGACCTGATTTGCAATCAATTCGGTGCTGTGACCCGCTCCAAGGAGAATAGCATGATTGAAAAGGGAAAGTCCTCCCTGACGATCAGAATGTCCAGCGCGGACATCGAGGCCGGCAGCCTCTCGGGAGGCAATCAGCAGAAAGTGGTGGTCGCCAAGTGGCTGGCTCGCAACTCCCGTGTCGTTATTTTCGACGAACCTACCCGCGGTATCGACGTAGCCGCCAAGGTGGAGATCTATCAGATTATCAACCAGCTAAAAAAGAGTGGTGTTGTGGTGATGATTGTTTCCAGCGAGCTTCCAGAGGTAATGAGCATCTCTGATCGCATCCTTGTCATGTGTAACGGACGCATTACTGGCGAGGTGGATCCCCGGAACACGACTGAGCGGGAAATCATGACCTTTGCGACCCAGTTCGGGTCTAACGAGCTGACCCACTCTATCTCAACTTAAGGAGTATCGGGACAATGAAAGGAAAGAAAAAGCTGCAAATCAGCCAAAGCGTCGCTTCTGTTCTGACCGCTTTTGTGGGTGTTGTCATCTTGATGGTCGTGTTCTCTATTATGAATCCCAACTTTATCAAGGGCGACAGCATCATGTCCCTGCTGCGGTCGATCGGCCCCTTCCTGCTGGTAGGCGTTGGCCAGGCCTATGTGTGTATCACGGGAAACATTGACCTGTCCATCGGCTCTGTGCTGGGCATGAGCGCTATGATCTCTGCCACCATGATGTGCAACGGCTTCCATCCCCTGGTAGCCATTCTGGTCGCTTTTGTGTGCTGCATGGCTATAGGGCTCATTAACGGCGTGCTGGTCGGTAAGTTCAAGCTGCCCCCCTTCATCGCTACCCTGGGTACCATGACCATCGCCCGCGGCATTGCTCAGCTGGCCAACAACAACTATAACACCGACAACATCGGCAGCGAGGGCGCCGCCCAGGTGTTCAAGAATGTTCTCTACTATGGAAAGTCCCTGGGTGTCTTCAATGGCGTTTGGATCGCACTTATCATCTGGGCCGGCTTCTTCTACATCCTGTCCTACACGCGGTCCGGCCGCCATATCTACGCCGTCGGCTCCAATGTTGACGCTGCCCGCCTGTCCGGTGTCAACGTATTCACCGCTACCACCAAGGCCTACATGGTCTCCGCTTTCTGCTCTTTTGTCACGGGCCTGATTACCATGGCCCAGTCCGGTATGGGATCTATGGATGCCGGTATGAGCTATGAAATGTACGCCGTGGCCGCAGCTGTTATCGGCGGCGTGTCCACCTTGGGCGGCAGCGGCCTGTTGGTCGGCACCATCGCCGGTGCCTCTGTGTGGGCCATCCTACAGTCCGGCCTGACCTTCGCCCACGTGCCCGTGGCCTTCCGCAACATCATCATCGGCATCCTGGTTATTGCCTGCGTGCTGTTCGATGTGCTGCGGCGTAATGGGAAGCGCCCCAGCAAGCACAGGGCTGCCGCCGCGGTGAAGTAACACTCGGTCCTACGTTTTCCATCTTATGGTTGTACGGGGGCTTGCACCCTTACAATAAAAAATGATTAAGAAGGAGAAAGACATGAAAAAGATTATTGCACTCGTCCTCGCGCTGGCTATGGCCATGACCCTGGTTGCCTGCGGCAACAAAGCTCCCAGCAATGACAAGTCCAACAGCAGTGCGTCCAGCGGCGGCGCCGCCTCCTCTAGCGATCCCATGGTGATTCGTCTGATTACCATGGACCAGATGGACGTGCACTGGGTCAAGCTGGCCAAGGCCGCTCAGGCCAAAGTCGACGAGCAGACCGCTTCCGGCGTCGCCATTGACTATCAGTGGACCGCACCCGAAAAGAAGGACAACGCCCAGCAGATCGCCATGATTGAGGCGGCTACCAACGATGGCGCTGATGTCATCATCATCGCTGTAAACGATTCAACCGCCTGCAACGATGCGCTCCAGGCCGCTCTGGATAAGGGCATCAAGCTGATTTACGTGGACGCCACCGCTACTCTGGCGGCTTCCGCCACTTTCGCCACCAACAACTTTGCCGCCGGCGCGCAGGCCGGCGAGGCCATGAAGGGCTACCTGGCCGGCAAGAACCTGACCGAGGGTACCGTTGGCATCGTTTCTGCACAGGCCGGCGTGCAGTCCTGCATCGACCGCGTGGACGGCTTCAAATCTGCCTTCGAGGGCACCAAATTTACCATGGGCGAGACCCAGTACTCCGACGGCGACGCCGTGAAGGCTCAAGAGCTGACCAATGCGCTGATTAACGACGGCGTGATCGCGGTCTACGGCGCTAACGACGGTGCCACCAACGGCGCCGGCAATGCAGTCAAGGAAGCCAATTCCAATGGCAAGGACATCCTGTGCGTGGGCTTCGACAACTCCTCCTCCAACCGCGCTCTGGTCAAGGATGGTGCTCTGCTGGCCTTTATGGCACAGAACCCCAACGTCATGGGCGAGAAGGCCATCGAGGCTGCGGTGTCTCTGATGCAGGGTAAGGCCCTGACTGAGACTCAGGTCGATACTGGCGTTTCCATCGTTACCAAGGACAATGTAGACAAGTTCGAGGACTAATTGCTGCATAGAACAGGAATTCAACGTATATAGAGAGGGGCCGCCCACCGGATCGTTGGCGGACGGCTCCTCTCATCAATTTGTCCTGAGGAGGATCTTACTATGGATACGAAAGAATACGGTTTGGCTATTACCAAGGAGCTGGCCGCCGTCATGGAATTGGTGGATTCCCTGGAAGGGGAGCGTCTGTGTGAGGCCATTCTGTCCGCCAGGCGGATATTTATTGCCGGAGTGGGCCGTTCCGGTATGGCGGCCAGGGGCTTTGCCATGCGGCTGATGCACTTGGGACTGACGACCTATGTCTGCGGCGAGGTAGTTACCCCTAGCGCCGGGGGCGGGGATCTGCTGCTTGTGGTGTCCGGCTCTGGGGAAACCGGCGGCCTGCCCATCATGGCGCAAAAGGCCAAGGATATGGGGGCCTCGGTGGCCTTGGTCACCGTCCGGCCGGACAGTACCATCGGCCTACTGGCTGACGCGATTCTTCGGGTGCCCGCCCCCACACCCAAGGCGGAAAACAGCTTTCGATCCATCCAGCCGATGGGCTCGCTGTTCGAGCAGTCTTGCTATTTAATTCTGGATGCACTTGTTATGGAACTCATGGAGCGCCTGGGGACTACAGAGAAAGCCATGTTTGCCCGACACGCCAATCTGGAGTGAGGGAGGAAACGGACATGAAACTTCAATTAGCCCTGGACGTGCTGTCCCTGGAGGATGCCCTGACCCTGGCCCGAGCGGTGGAGGATCAGGTGGATCGCTTCGAGATCGGGACCCCCTTTCTGTTGGAGTATGGCATGGAGGCCGTCCGCCGTTTTCGGGAGTGCTTCCCGCAGAAAGAACTGCTGGCGGATACAAAGATCATGGATGCCGGAAAATTGGAGGCGGACAGTGCCTTCCGGGCCGGTGCGGATCTGGTTACCGTACTGGCAGTCACCGATGTAGCTACCATTCGAGCCTGCGTGGAGACTGCTGACCGGGTGGGGCGGAGGGTCGTGGCAGACATGATCTGCGTGACGGACCTAGTCAGTAAGGTTCGGGAGCTGGAGGAAGCCGGAATCCACGGGATTGCCGTCCACACCGGCGTGGATCAGCAGGCCCATGGACGCACCCCGCTGGGCGATTTGGCGGCCATCAAGGCCGTTGCCCGCCGGGCGGAGGTAGCTGTGGCGGGAGGCATCGCCCAGAAGACCATTCTGGATTACTGTGCCTTGAGGCCCGATGTGTTGATCATAGGG
>JAYFPV010000292.1:0-2174 GCA_034927465.1 Lawsonibacter sp. | reverse complement strand
CTGGCGGCGGTCGCTCTCTTCTTTGCATCGGCGCCGTGCCTCGGGCATTTTTACGAGCCTGAGGTCCCGGAACAGCTGCGGTAATCGCACCCACATACACTTAGCAGCTGAAAACCTGGCAAATTGAGCCATCAAAGTATTACATCAACGGAATGATCACTATCTGCTGCGTAGGCTGGAAAAGTGAAAATTTCAGGGATCGTCACCGCGACGTTTAAAACTTTGGCAGGAAACACTTGAGTTGATGCCTGACCCAACGCCGGGACAGGACCGGTTCCGCTTTTTGTAACGCGCCACAAAAAGCGGAAAAGACTACAAACGTGTACTGTCATATACCGTAAATGGACAGGCGCATCCTTCTGCTTCTGTCTCTGGCGTTGGCAAAATTCTATTCATATAAAAAGTAAGGAGTAACGATATGGAACGCTTATCACACTGGCCCATATTCAGAAGTAACAGGATATAAATATGTGCTAACACAACCAGGATATACAGGTACATATTACTCAGGTCCTTATTATGCAGCATCAGCCTTTACCAATAGAAACACTGTTTTAGCAAAGGCGCTGTACGACAATGCGTTCTGGACTTATGACGAGTCTTATGGCACTCCAATAAAATGGACAATGATTAATTCATTATATTAGATATGAAAACGAATACTTTTTATATAACTTCTCTTGTTGCATGGCTCATTTTGCTTGCAATTCAAATATCAGCATCTTTGGGGTTCATTGATCGTACTCCAAATGCGCTGTCATATGCTGCAACGATTGCTGGGATTATTGCAAGTGTGGTACATATCATCCAATCACGAAAAGGGAAAAAGTAGAGGCTTCGTGTAGGAAATCCGTTTTGAGTGGGAGCGGGTCTTACTTGCTCCCGCTCATATTATAAAGCAAGAAATGTGCGCAGATGGGAGCAATTATCTGGGTATGGCATGTAAGGAAGTAATTACACAAAGATAAAACAATTAAAAAGCGAATTCCCCACCGCAAGGTGGGGAATTCGCAAGGAATCAGCTCATTTCGATTTTAAAGGTTCATAAACACCCATTTGGGATTGTCTGAGGAAAGGATGGGCGGAGATTGAAAACCGATTTTACAGCAAGGCTTAATTTTTTGCGCAACTTTTTTATCCTCGGTGTAATAGAATGCGGCATATTTCTCTTTGCCACGACTCCCCAGCGAAGAGAAGGTACTACTGAAAAATTTTGGCCTGTTCTTATGCTCTGTTATGGATGCTATTGTGTTGTGTTGTGCTTAGAAGTTGCTTGTTTCGTGTATCGAAAGCAAGCAGAAAAGCGTTGGGCAGGCAAGATATATGGTGTCACAACAGTAGGCATTTTGGGTATATCGATCTCACTGGGGATGTATATTCTATATCGGCAGATACAATATCAATTTTGGTGGAGTATCCTGTTTTTTGCTGTTAAAGTTTTTTTGTGGTGGAAACTTTGGCAGATATATTGTCCATGCAAAGAGGATCAAACCACGAGAGACTAGAACATGAGTATGACACAACAGAGAAACTCTTGTTGGAGGGAATACTGCGAAATTCAGTTTGACCCCACTACCGAATCATTTTGTTATACTAGGCTTTTTATAGGGGCATCAAGCACAGAACGAATTGAGGTACTGTTTGCCCCAGGCACTCTTTTATACACAAATTTTCCTTTGGCGACAGCTGGTTTAACCGCTGTCGCTCTTTAATATCGCTGAACAGACATTAAGTATAAAAAACTATAAGCAAAGTCTCAATCAGACAAACGAATAGTTCCCATGGATACAACATTGTGGTTTCTAATCACTACACAATATTTGACCATATGATAACACGGCTGAGCCAACGGTAGTCAAGACCGTTGGAGTCACAGACAGCACAGGAGCCCTGGTGGCCGGTTCGCCCGGCTATGACGCCGGAGTCCTGGCCGTTCAGCTGGCCTACGACAATCGCGGGCGTGTCGTCGGACAGACCGACCAGAAGGGCAACACAAATACATACGCCTATAACGCGGTGGGGAAGGTCTCTCAGGTCACAAATTCAGACGGCGGTCAGAACCTGTATGTCTACCAGTACGCCTACAACAATGAGTTCAATACGGTTCAGTTTACCAACGAGCTGGACCACGTGATGGAGTACCGCTATGATACCCAGGGCAACCTGCGGGAAAT
>JAYFPV010000388.1:0-8273 GCA_034927465.1 Lawsonibacter sp. | reverse complement strand
GGCCCGTCGTCAGTGGGAAAAGGCCCGGGTCCCCGAGGCCACCAAACAGCGGCATGCCGACTATGCTCCTCCTTCTTGGCAAGAGCTTATGGATCAGGGGAGCGCGCCGCTGCCTGAGACGCCGGATGACACGGTTCCAGTGGTTTCTCGTTTCGCGCCTGGGCAGTTTCCAACGGAGACAGGCCGCATCAACTTCTATTCTCCCTTTGTGGCGGAACGCGGGCGGTCTTCTCACTCGTTGGCTCACGCCTGCTATGTACCACTGGAGCAAGGGGCTGAAGAAATCGGTCACGCTGGGGTATTGGGTGTAAAAGGAATTCGCTACCCGCTGCAATTGATTGCCCCCCATTCGATTGTCAAGGCGGATGCGACGTTTGACAATGTTCCTTCGCTGCGAGCGCTGCGGCCAAATGCGATTCAGATGAATCCGGCAGATGCGGAAGCACGCAGCATTTCCGATGGGCAGACGGCCTGGCTGTACAATGATTTCGGCTGTATCCGTCTGCCAGTGAAGATTACCATTTCGATCCCCAAAGGCATTGTCGCAGTACCACATGGGGCTTGGTATACTCCGGATGAAACAGATCGCTATATCGCGTGGTTTGACACGGATGGCGATGGAGTCCCAGAGCCTCACGATACCGCGGTAGATATGGGTGGGAACAGCAATACCGTGACCCCAGATCGATGCAGTGGGCTGGTCGATCCATTTATTGTGGGGATGGGGCTGAATTCCAATGGGCATGCATGTCAGGTTTCGCCGCAAAATCCGGACAGAAAGGCGGAAACTGCATGAGCCAGTGGGCCTTTTTCTTTCGCCAGGATCGATGTACCGGATGCGGTGCCTGCGTACTGGCCTGTAAAGCATGGAACCACACGCGCCGCGGGGACTTCGATTTAAACCCTATGAACCGGATCGGCCGTGTGCCGCCTTATTTGGCCGAGCCAGACGATGCCTTGGGTACCATGCAGGAAAACTGGCGCAGGCTTTTTACGCGCGAGACCGGCACTTGTCCGAGCGATATGATGCGTATACACGTTACGATAAGTTGTATGCACTGCTCGAATCCAAGCTGTGTAGCGGCCTGTCCCACACACCGGTTAGAAAAAGAGCCGGAATTTGGAGCTGTTTTATTTCATCCTGACGTGCGGTGCATTTCATGCGGACTGTGCCGAAAAGCCTGCCCTTGGCAAGCTCCGCAGTTTTGGAAGCCTTATGGTCGAAGAGATGGGGAACAGTTTCCCCCACCCATGACGAAGTGCGACTTTTGTTATGAGCGTATCCGGAACGGGGAAAAACCAGCCTGCGTGGCGGCCTGCCCTATGCGCGCGCTGATCGCCGGTCCGGAGGCTGAATTGATGCGGCAATACCCGGAAGCAGTGCGTGAGATGCCTGGCTTGATCTGGTCAGAGCAAAACGTTCCTCATTTATGGGTTGTCCCAAGGGAGCAGAAAAAGTAACGTTTCGGAAAATACGTGCAGGATGTTGAATGAATGCATTACGCGTGATACTAAGATGGAGAGTGTTATTGTTATGGATCAAAAAATTTATCAAACTTATGTTCATATTTTAAAATCAGAGTTGACTCCCGCATTGGGCTGCACAGAGCCGATTGCGATTGCTTACGCGGCAGCCCGCGCGCGCCTGCTGTTAGATGGGGCGATGCCGGAGCACTGCACGGTCCGGTGCAGCGGCAACATCGTAAAGAATGTGAAAGGCGTGGTTGTTCCAAACTCGGGTGGGCAGCGCGGAATTGACGTGGCGGCAGTGTTGGGATTGTTGGGAGGCGACGCAGACAAGAAGCTTGCTGTTCTCGAATCGATAACAGAGGAAGACCAAAAAGAGGCACAAAGGTTGCTGCACCAGAATTTTTGCGACTGTGAATTGGTTCAGGGAGTCGCCAACTTGTATATCGAAGTAGAACTGACTGCGGGAAGTCATTCCTCGCTTGTAAAAATTGAGGATTATCACAGTAACATTACGGAGCTCCGCAAGGACGGTGTGGTAATTTTTCAAAAAGGGACGTCGGAGAATCAGAATGCTGAGAGCGAGCCAGACAAGAGTTTGCTGAACGTCCGGGACATCTTGGAGTTTGGGGAGACGTTTGATCTGGAGGATTTGCGTGAGGTACTGGAACGGCAGGAAGAATATAACAGCGCGATTGCGGAGGAAGGCCTGCGCCACCCATATGGGGCCGAGGTGGGGCGTGTTCTTTTAGGTACCCGTGCCCATACGGAAGCACCCACTAAGCTCAAAGCAAAAGCCTTTGCCGCCGCGGGAAGCGATGCCCGTATGGGGGGCTGTTCACTCCCAGTTGTGATTAATTCCGGAAGCGGGAATCAAGGGATCACGATTACTATGCCAATCAAGGTATATGCCGACGCATACCAAATCAGCCATGAACGTTTTTTAAGGGCTTTGGCTGTGGGTAACCTGATTTCTATTCATCAAAAAAAGTATATTGGCAGTCTGTCAGCTTATTGCGGTGCAGTGAGCGCGGCCTGTGGCGCAGGAGCCGCCATTACCTGGATGCTGGGTAGCTCTGAAATGATGGGCGGCACTTACGAAGAGGTTTCAAACACGATTACGACTACAATTGCTACCATCGGCGGAATGGTCTGCGATGGTGCGAAATCCTCTTGCGCGGCGAAGATTTCGACTGCGGTGGAGGCTGCGCTGACCGCCTACCAGATGAGTACCCGCAACAAAGGTTTCCAGTCGGGTGAGGGACTGGTGAAGGACGATGTGGAGGAAACGATTGCCAGTGTGGGCCGTATGGGACGCCAGGGGATGAGCGCTACCGACATTGAGATTTTAAATATTATGCTGGAAAAATAGTTTGTCGCTTTGGCGTATGTGAAAAACGTGATAATTCGGATGGAGATGCGAATGGCAAAGTGGATTGATACCCAGGTATCGTGTGCGATTCTGGCTGGGGGGCTTTCTCGGCGGATGGGGTCAGACAAAGCGGAACTTTTGTGGAATGGAATGAGCTTTCTGAACTGGCAGCTAAAAAAGGCCGCTGAACTGGGCTGCCAAGATCTCATGATCTCCGGAAACGAGTTTAACGTGGAGCACGTACGCACGATACCGGATATCATTTCACGCTGTGGCCCATTAGGGGGTATGTACTCCTGTTTCCTCCAAGCGCATTTTCCAAATTGCCTGGTTATCAGCGTGGATACGCCATGTATCCCATTGAAGTATCTAAAACAATTGGTGTGCACACATTTAGCTGGAGATGCTCAGGCAACGCTATTAAAAACAAACCAGGGAGTGGAGCCACTGATTGGTGTATATCGATGCGAAACCACAAAACAGATGGAGTCGCTCATCAAAAACTGTGATTATTCGGTGCAGGCACTTCTAAGCCTAATTAGCACCGACACAGTCAGCTATACCGAACCATCCGGATACCTCATGAATTGCAATACACCGGAGGATTATCAGCGTTTATGCAGGCGAGATGCCATGCGTTCAACGGATAAGGATCCATTTTAAAGGCAAGAGACTCCGTATTCATTGCGGAGTCTCTTGCGAAATACTCGCTGCCATGGGGTGAATGAGGATGAAAAAGAATTTAGAGTACTGGGAAGCGCGTGATTTGCTGTTAGATTACGCCACCCCGGTTCCGACAGAGCGTCTCCCTCTGTCGGAGTGTGCCGGGCGTATTCTGGCAGATATTATAATCGCGGTACACAGCGTCCCCGAGTTTGATCGCTCCGCTTATGACGGGTATGCTATTCGCAGCGGCGACATCAGTACGGCTGAGCAGCAACAGCCTATTACACTGAAGATTTTGAAAGAAGTTTTGGTGGGAGAGCCGCCGTGCTGTTGCCTGACGCCTGGAACCGCGGCAAAAATTTTTACGGGGGCTCCGATTCCGGATGGGGCGGACGCAGTAGAGAAATATGAACTTACGCATTTTTCCGACCGGGAAGTCACTCTGTTTGCTCCATTGAAACAAGGTGCCAACATTGTGCGTGCTGGCGAGGATATTCAGGCAGGAGCGACCGTAGCGCAGGCGGGTACTCTCATAAATGCCGCCCTGGCCGGGATTTTGGCCGCGCAGCAGATGGATCGTGTATTGGTCTATTCATCGCCGCGAGTAGGGATCATATCAACCGGAAATGAATTGATGGAGACAGATGGGCCCTTGTCCCCCGGAAAAATACGGGATTCCAACCGTTATATGTTAGGTGCGGTCTTGAAACAGGCTGGGTGTATCCCCGATTATCTTGGGTTGGCAACAGATGCGGTTTCGTCAATTGCCGGACTTATCACGAAGGGACTTTCGCGGTGTGACATGGTTGTGTTAACCGGAGGTGTGTCGGTGGGAGACCACGATCTCACGCCAGCAGCCATGGAACATGTTGGGGCAAGAATTTTATTCCAAAGGGTAAATTTAAAACCAGGAATGGCCTGCACCTATGGTGTGAAGGATGGGAAGATGATTTGTGGCTTGTCCGGAAACCCAGCATCTGCGATTACCAATTTTTATGCGGTTGCCATGCCTGCACTGAAACGACTTGCCGGTGAACAGGATGTGATTCCAAAAGAAATTTGCTTGAGGTTGGACAAATCGTTTTTGAAGAAAAGCCCCAAAACGCGTTTGTTATATGGAACGCTTGACCTGTCAGATGGGACGGCGCGTTTTCGTTATTCACAAAATCAAGGCAACGCCGTGCTCAGCAGTATGCTTGGCTGTAATGCTATGGCGGTTATTCCTGGAGGAAGCGGACCCATTGATGCCGGGAGCATGTTAAAAGGGTTCCTGTTATAAAAATGATGGATTTTTTTTGCTGTTGGTTTTTCTGCCGAATTGTAAAATGATTTTTTGGGGGGAACAGACCGTGAATTTAACTCCGGTTTTGGCATTTGTCGGTTACTCGAACACAGGGAAAACGACCTTAATTGAAAGACTCATTGTCTCCTTGAAGGAGAGAGGAATTCGAGTTGCTGCTGTAAAACACGATGCACATGAATTTGACATTGACTGCAAGGGAAAAGATTCTTGGCGGTTTTCACAGGCGGGAGCCGTAGCTGCCATGATAAGTTCACCAACAAAAAGTGCATTGGTCATCCACCAAGAACTGTCGCTGACACAGGTGCTTTCGCTTCTTCCTGATGTGGATTTAATTCTTGTTGAGGGATACAAGGCGGAACCGCTTACTAAAATTGGAGTATGCCGACCATCAATTGGAAAAAGCCTCCCTCTAGATTCCGATCAATGCTTGGCTGTCATCACGGATGATAAAAATATGCCCATATCAGTGCCTTGTTTTGGATTTGAAGAGCTTCCGGCCATCACGGAGTTTATTTTACAAAACATGGAGCATATTTCCCAACTTTAATCCGATCTTTTTTCGAGACTGGTATCCAATTTTTCAGAGCTTAACTACCCCTTTTCACGGGGGAAAATGCAGGGCCACCTGAGAGTTTATCCGGCAAGCAGGTGCTTGCGCTCAACAGGTATACTTTGGACTGGGCTGTAGTAAATGTGGAGGAACTTCTACCAGCAATGACGGTCCCGGTATTCAAAACGGAATCGTTAATTGCGATGCTGAAAAAGTGCATAAGTAAGACAGACTGAGCAGACATGTCGTATATATCACCGTTGTGGAGAAAGAAATCCTTTGGTCGAAGCGATGCAAAGACCCGGGGTGCGTGGAGCTGCTGCTCTGCGATCCTCATCTTATTAAATGCATAGCTTTTTGCGTTAAAATATGCAATAATAAATATATCATAACAAATCTTCTTAGTACCGAGGTTAGCGATGGCGGTTACATATTTGACGAAAATCAAAGATATCTTGCATCCGGACAATGTTGTTCATCCAAACGGTCTTAGAGGTAAAAACGCGCCTTACCTTATCATGTGGGTACTCTACTATGCATGGGTAGTTGCGTTCGCGACCTGGTGGACGGCTTCGCCTGTTGTGGATTCCGCTTTTGACACCCAAATCAGAAACTTAATGCACATCGTCAATCTGCTCTCGTCAGCGGCATTTGTCTTTGTTATACGAAAGAAATGGTTTGTAAACGCTGCAAGGGCTGGCGCGGTTCTGATTGTTATGAGCATGATTGCATTTTACATGATGACGTCCGCTTCGATTAAAATGCTCGCCGCTGTGACAGGTTCCGTCGCCATCGGCTGTGTCAACATTTGTATCCTGATCCCGTTTGTATTCACCCTGAACAATACCGAGAAGCTCTATGCGGTTGTATCCAGCAACGTGTTGATTCAGTTGATATCTCTGACGAATGAACACAGCTTGGACAGCCTCGCAGAAACAACTTTTGCGCTTCTCCTATGTTCTCTGAGCGCCGTCCTGTTTTTCAAAAAAGAACCGGACCATGACTCGGGCGATCAAGAATCCGCTGAAAAGCCCGCCATGCACCGGCGTGTGTACCTTTCACTCCTTTTCAACTGTGCTATCGCGATTTTGTGCAAGGGCGCGGGCAAGGGAATCCTCAACATCGCGGCGGCCAGCGGCGGCGCTTCCGTTCTGACAGGATATTACATGGGCGGCCTTGTAGGATGCCTAGTTTATTTACTTGTCTACGCCTTTACAAAAAAAGCGTATATATGGCTCGGGAACATCACTTTTTCCAGTGTCGCCATCGGACTTTTGTGTAATGCATTTATCCCGCAGGCTCCCAGGCTTGCCATCCCCTTTGCGGTTTTGCTGGGGCTCGGCAATACGATCGGGATGATTAACATGTATTATATTATCGGTGTAATAGGGAAAAAATACGAGAGTAGGCGCTACCTCAGGCTGTCCATTCTCTTTATCGGCGCTTTCGGCGGAGTGTCAGGTATCGCAGTGGGCAATATGATCAGTCGGGTCGGAACCTTTGAAATTTCCATTTCAGCCTCTATCTTGTCGGTGGTGATCATGATTGCGTTTATGTTTGTATCGCCCATCATGGAGCGTGCGGACTATGTGAACGATTGGGGATTTGATTCCAGCCATACAGAGGTTGGTGGAGGACGGCTTGCCTTGTTTAGGCCTTACGGCCTCAGCAAACGAGAGGCCGAGGTATGTGACCTGCTCCTGCAAGGCTACACGCTTAGGCAGATATCGGCAATACTGCCCATCGCCTATTCCACGGTCAATACTTACTGTACCTCGGCATACCGGAAGCTCGACATCAACAGCCGGACTGAGCTTTTACTCAAGTTTAAGGACCATATTACGAAATAGAAGTGCCCGCAAAAACAGCGCCTCATTAGAATTAATGAGGCGCTGTTTTTGTGTTTCAGGAGAACTAATCAATAGACGATTCTGCGAAAATGGTTCAGGATAGAGTCATAAGTTTGGTGTTGCGGATCAAATGCCTATAAGCGGGAGGTGTGGAAATGTGAAATGGATCGATGCGTTCAGGCAGAAATGGACACCACGGCACGAAAGAGATGCTCCGCAGGCAGAAAATGTAAGCGATGACGCGCCGCAGGGCGAAACATCTCCGAAACTCTTAGCTGGTGAACCGATCGAGAGTCTTAAACTGCTGACCCCGCGTGAGCAAGCGCTTTTCCTTCTCCTTTTGGAAGGCTATACGCTGAAGGAATCGGCAAAACAGCTGTCCGTAAAGTATTCCACGGTAAACACGCACATGACAAGCATCTACAAGAAGCTGAACGTGAATTCCCGCGCCGAACTGATCATCCGATATCGGGACGCCGTTAAAAGGAACGAATGAGGTTCGGCATACGAAGCCTTGTAAACCTGCAAAATAAAATAAATCATTTGGAGGTCATTATCATGAAGAAAAAACTGTTAACTTTTTTACTTGCGCTGCTCATGATCACAGCCATGCTCCCCGTCGGAGCGCTTGCCGCTCTCCCTGAGGGAGTTCCATCGTCGCTTGAGGCACCAACAATCAAGAGCATCGAGCTTAAGCACAACGAGGACGGCACCCCTTACTTTGAAGCGCAGGTATATTTTCCTCAGAGCGTTCTTAATCTGGACAGTGAGTCTCCCGCCGGCGGCTCCGTCTTCTGGGAATATTCGGTGAAGGTTGACGACGGCACCTGGGGTGAGTTCGGCGGCGGCGGATACATCAACGTTTACACCGGCGGCGAGGATGGCGAAGCGCCTGTCAGCGCCGGTAACTTTGCAATAACGTTCGACCCTATCGACGAGGGCAGTATGACCTCCGTCGATATTAAAAACCATATTTATTCCTACACGCTCCAAGTCTACTACGATTACTACGAGGGCTGGCCGGATGTTGAACCGATTTATTCCCCCGTTTCCAATACAGTGACA
>JAYFPV010000395.1:0-2913 GCA_034927465.1 Lawsonibacter sp. | reverse complement strand
AGCATTTTTTATACAGAGCGGATGATTGAGAAGACTGCTTCGATCAACGTAAAAGGAGTAGAATATGATTCTTAGTACAGCAAGCAGTTTGATTCAGGGTGGTCATATGATGACTTTCCAAAAGAGCCAATTCAAAATGACGGTACCATCTTCCATGCAATAGAGCGGATCTCCGGATTAACAGCACAGGACGCCGGTTATTACAGCGCCTGGGTTTCGACGGAGCATAACGCCAGGATAGAGCAAACAGGTTTGTACTATCTGGCGAAGTAAAACGATCAAGGGCGCGCCAGGCTGTATCTTGAGCATCAGCGCGGCTGGAAAGGTGCCGTCAAGAGTACCCTGCCCATTAGCCTGTCAAGCCAATGAAACGAGTTTACAACACGGCAAAGGCTATTTGTCGATCCATGATAGAGAAAGGTTGAGTCGCAAATGGGAAAGATTATCGTTGTGGGAACAGGTTTCTCGGGAGCGGTTATTACCCGTAAAATCGCTGAGGAACTGGGGCGCAACGTAACTGTCATTGAGCGTAAGAATCATATCGCGGGAAATATGTACGATGAGATGGACGAGCATAATATATTGGTGCAGAAGTATGGCCCGCACGTAGTGGTGACAGACGAGTGGAAAGTGATCGACTACCTGTCCCAGTATGCTGAAATGGTTAAACATACGGTGAAGGAACTCAGTTTTATTGACGGGCAATACATGCGCCTGCCCTTTAACTTTGAAACGGCACAGCAGCTGTTGGGCTGCGCCAAGGCCGAAACACTCATTCGCAAGCTGCGCCAGACCTTTCCTGCCAGGGATCGTGTACCCGTGCTCGAACTGGTTAACCACCCCGACACTGATATTTCGGGCTACGGAGACATGCTATTTGAGAAGTGCTACCGAACCTATTGCGCCAAGCAGTGGGACGTGCCAATGGAAAAGCTTGACAAAACCATCATGGATCGCGTACCGATGGCTATGAGCTATGACGAGCGCTATATGAACAAAGACTTTCAGTATATCCCCAAGAAGGGCTTTACCGCCCTGTTTGAAATGATGCTCGACCACCCGAACATCGATCTCCGCCTCAACCGGGAAGCCATGGAGGATCTGACCTTGGACGAGCAATCACACTGCGTTCTGTACCAGGGGGAACCGGTCGAATGGCTGGTGTTCACCGGACCCATCGACGAGCTGTTCCACTTTAAGTACGGCGAACTGCCGTATCGTTCGCTGGACATTCGTTACGAATGGTTTGACCAGGAGCGCATGTACCCAGAGAAGATCATCTCTTTTCCTCAGGCGGACGGGTATACCCGAAAAACAGAATACAAGTTCCTGATGGCCGATCCCAGCCGTGCTCAGGGTACGGTTATCGCGACAGAATATCCGATTGCTTATCGAAAGGGTGGCGCCAACGCGCCGTTCTATCCTGTCATTACGGAGGAGACGAAGGCACGGTATACGCGGTACCTGTGGGAGGCACAACAGTACGGCAACATCTTCCTGTGTGGCAGGCTGGCGGAGTTCCGCTACTACAACATGGACGATTGCATTCTTCACGCGTTTGATGTCTTTGAGGAAATTCGTAATACCTTATAAAAATCATAAATATCATTGATGTTGAAAGAGGCGAAATGTATGGAAAAGCAACTCATGTTCCCCAAAAAAATCAAGCGGATCGCACTCTATGTCATTTATGACAAGGATGGCATTTTGGACGGGTTCCGCAAGTATTACCTACAGGAGCTCCGCAAAGTAACTGACCACATCGTGGTCGTTGTTTGCGGCACCCTTACGCCGGAAAGCCGGGACGAGCTGGAGCTCCTGGCGGACGATATCTATGTTCGGGAAAATAAGGGTCTGCTCGCCGGGGCGTGGATTGACGGAATTGCGCACATAGGTTGGGACAGGCTGTATGAGTATGACGAGCTGCTTATGCTCAACGATAGCTTCTTTGGTCCTTTCTTCCCGCTCCAGGAGCTGTTTGACGCTGCCGAGAAGTCCGACGCGGATTTCTATGGAGCGATGCAGAATTTTGAGGAGATGAGCTACCACGAAATCGCTGGACGTCCGCTCAAGCATGAATGGTTCAGGGGTTCGATCTGCTATTTCTACATTATTAAAAAACGGCTGTTGCACTCCGCAGAGTTTCGCGACTATTGGAGCAAGCAGCCGGAAGTCAAAGTAGACTGGGACACCTATTTCTTCGCAGAGATTGATTTTTACGATTACGTAAAAGACGCGGGCTTCAAAATCGACGCTTATCAAAGTGATAAGTTGAAAGGCTATCTCTTTGACAATTTAACGCATAACATGGAAAAACTGATTCGTGAGGATCGGATTCCGTTTGCCAGAATCAGACCTTTTGGCACTGATATGAAAGATCAGAGCCTTCAAATCAACTATGGCAAAGATCCGCGACAAGCTTTGGATTACATCGACAAACACACGGATTATGATGTCAACTTGATTTGGGACTATATTCTCCGTACGAAGAATCTGACAGAGATTTGGCAGCAGTTACAGTTGGAGTATATAGTTCCAAAGGATTGTGTAGAGAAGCCTTACCAATACAAAAAAAAGGTAGCTGCCATTCTTCACATCTATTATGGAGATATGATAGAGCAGATAGCTGACTACTGCACAAACTTTCCTGCTGCCACACACTTCTATATCACAACTATTCATGATGAAGAGAAGACGCTCATAGAAAAAGCATTTCAAGAACGTAATTTGAATTATGAGTGTGTTACAAGGCCTAATGTCGGCGTTGCCATGTCTACTCGTTGGGTTACTTATGCTGATATTGTAACGAGCGGAGAATATGAATACATTTGCTATTTCCATGACAAGAAATCGCCGTACAATCAGTTTTCTATTAAAGGCGAACAATTTGCGACCCGGTGTTACGAAAATCTA
>JAYFPV010000174.1:0-3274 GCA_034927465.1 Lawsonibacter sp. | reverse complement strand
GGGGGATCACCGAGGTGGTGGCGCGCGCCGTGGTGGACGCCGGCATCCTGGCGGGCGCCCGCCGGGCCTATCTGATTGAGGAGCCTGTGGCCGCGGCCCTCGGCGCCGGGATTGACATCACCAAGCCCGATGGACACATGGTGGTGGACATCGGAGGCGGAACAGCAGACATTGCGGTTATTTCATTGGGCGGCGTGGTAGAGTCCGCTTCGATTAAAACGGCCGGCGACAAGTTTGACGAAGCGGTGGTCAAATATATCCGCCGCAAGCACAATGTGTTGATCGGCGACCGTACCGCCGAAGAGCTGAAGAAGACCATCGGCTGTGTCTTCCCACGGTCCGAGGAAATTACCATAGAGATCAAAGGCCGGTGCCTTATGACCGGCCTGCCTCGGGTATTCTCCGTCTCTTCCAGTGAGATGATTGAGGCGTTTGAGGAAGTATCCAGCCGTATTCTGGAGGCCATTCACGCCGTGCTGGAGCGCACGCCGCCCGAGCTGGTGGCCGACATCTCCACCAACGGTATCGTGATGACCGGCGGCGGATCCCTGGTCTGGGGCTTTGACAAGCTGATCGAGTCCCATACTGGAATTGAGACCCACGTGGCCGACGACGCTATTTCCTGTGTGGCTTTTGGCACGGGAAAGAGCTTGGACAGCCTAGACCAGATGCAGGACGGTACTATGAATCTGTCCCGCCGCAGGCAGATGAATTATTAAGCGACAAAGGATGCCCTTTGTCGCGGCAGAAATCGGCCGGCGTCTTTTGTGCCGGCCGATTTTTGTACTGGCTTGCGATCGAGGTAGAACGCAAACGGAAGGGGGGGCAGGTACATGGCACTGCACCAGTCGGGTGAGGATTATTTGGAGGCGATCTTGGTGCTCCGAAAACAGAACGGCAGTGTCCGTTCCATTGACGTGGCCCAACATCTTGGCTATTCAAAGCCATCGGTCAGCCGTGCGATGTCCATTTTAAAAACCAGCGGCCACATCACGATGGAAAAGGATGGGCGTCTGGAACTGACCGAGGAGGGAACTCGGGTGGCCCGTGAGATTGATGAGCGGCATAAGCTGCTCACGGATTGGTTGATTCGACTCGGGGTGTCGGCGAACGTGGCGGCGGAAGATGCGTGTAAGATTGAGCACGACATCAGTCCGGAGACCTTCCAATGCCTGAAGCAGCATGCCAAGGTAAATGGTTTAGGAGAATAAGCAAGGGGCGGAGCAGCCAATTCGCTCCGCCCTTTTGGACAACTGGAAATGATGATAAAGGCGGTTATGACCTTGTCGGGCGGAAAAAGGAGCGATCTTGATGGGGGAAGGGAGAACCAACCAGACAACGCAGGCTATCGAGGCATCCCTGCGTAAGCTGCTGAAGGACAAACCCCTGGACAAAATCACCGTAAAAGATGTGGTGGAAGACTGTGGTGTCACCCGGCAAACGTTTTACTATCACTTTAAAGACATCTATGATGTGGTGGATTGGCGGTTCCAGCAGGTAACCGAAGAACTCATGCAGCGGATGGATCCGATGGATCACAAGAAAAATCTGGAAATTATTCGAAAGCTGATGCAAGAGCACAGAACCATGCTCCTGCATACATACAGGGCATTTCCTCGCAGTTATGTCGACCACCAGCTGACTCAATGGGCCAAGCCTGTTCTCAATGCCACGATTGAGGAGCGGGCGCAGGGCTATTCAATCCGTCCGGACCGTGTCGAGTTTATTCAGGATTTGTATGTATTTGGACTGGTCAGTATTCTGCTTACCTGGCTGGATCGGGGGATGCCGGACAAAATTGTGGAGCGGATGGACTGCTTTGAACTTTTGCTGGAGGGAAGTCTGGATGACTTGCTGGAGCGGTTTAGCCAATGATCCCACATAAATCAATATTTTTTGACACTTCCGGCGCCCTGTTAAATTTTTTGACAGAGCGCCGGAAGTGTCTATGGAGAGAGGCGGGTGAATAAAGTATGATAAAGAAAAGCTCCGTGAATCGGATGAAAGGTGAAGATTGGCTATGGGATTATACGAACAAATTAAGATGAAGGGCGTGCAAAGGGCCTATGAATACCTGGACCTGGATCCGGATCAGAATATCCCCAGGCTGCTGGATTTTTTGAAGCAGATGGCCCCCAGTGACTACCAGGATAAAGTGGAGGCGGCTCGACAGGCTCTCTGCGATCCGGAGGGCAACTGGGGCCAACTTGTGCGCAGCTTGTGGACCGACATAGATGCTGGAGTGCGCAAGGTTGCCTTTGAAAATTTGATTATCAATGCCAATTTCAATTGGGGACCCCGCAGGGAAGCGTGCATGAAACGTTACGACTGCAATGTTCCATGGGCGATTCTTATGGACCCAACCAGCGCCTGCAATCTTCACTGCACCGGGTGCTGGGCGGCGGAGTATGGAAACCGGCTGAATATGGACTTTGATACCCTCGACTCCATCATCGAACAGGGAAAAGAGCTGGGTATCATGATGTATATTTATTCCGGCGGGGAACCGCTGATGCGGAAGGACGACATCATCGCGCTGTGCAACAAGCATCCTGAGTGTGAGTTTCTGGCGTTTACAAACGGGACTCTCATCGATGAGGCCTTTGCCGACGAAATGCTGCGGGTAAAAAACTTTATTCCCGCCATCAGTGTGGAGGGTTTTGAACAGGCGACTGATTTTCGCCGGGGAGCGGGTACCTTTGCCCGGGTAGTGAAGGCAATGGAGATACTGCGGAGAAAAAAGCTGCCCTTTGGACTTTCTTGCTGCTATACCAGTAAGAATGCAGAAGTGATTGGCAGCGAGGCTTACTTCGACTGGATGATCGCCCAGGGAGCAAAATTCTGCTGGTTCTTTACGTACATGCCAGTGGGCAAGGGGGCGCCCGTCGACCTGATGGCCACGGCGGAGCAGCGGGCTTTCATGTATCACCGTGTCCGGGAGTTTCGGAAAACTAAGCCCTTGTTTACCATGGACTTTTGGAATGATGGAGAATATGTGGGGGGATGCATTGCCGGCGGGCGCAACTACCTTCACATCAATGCCAACGGAGATGTGGAGCCTTGCGCGTTTATCCACTACTCCAACACCAATATTCACCAAAAAGCCCTGCTGGATGCTCTGCGGTCTCCGCTGTTTCAGGCCTATCGACAGGAGCAGCCTTTCCACAAAAATATGCTGCGTCCCTGCCCGCTGCTGGACAATCCGGGGGCGCTGTCCCGCATGGTGGAGCACGCCGGAGCCAAATCCACCGACCTGAAGGATCCGGAAGACGTG